>CANRMK010000005.1 GCA_947631715.1 uncultured Acetatifactor sp. | reverse complement strand
GAAATTATCCGTCAGAATTTAGACAGATCTCCCATTTATGCGGGAGTGATCGAGGGGACCGGGCCCAGGTACTGTCCTTCCATTGAAGATAAAGTAGTGAAATTTGCGGAAAAAGAGCGCCATCAGGTATTTATCGAACCGGAGGGGCTTCACACGAACGAAATGTATGTGGGAGGCATGTCCTCTTCTTTGCCGGAGGATGTGCAGCTTGCCATGTATCGGACGGTCCCGGGACTGGAAAACTGCAGGATCGTAAGAAACGCTTATGCCATTGAATACGACTGTATCAATGCCAGACAGCTTTTCCCGACCTTGGAATTTAAGACAGTGAAGGGGCTTTTCAGCGGCGGCCAGTTCAACGGAAGCAGCGGATATGAAGAAGCCGCCTGTCAGGGACTGGTAGCCGGGATCAATGCTGCCATGTCAATTTTTGGAAGAGATCCCCTGATCATGGATCGGTCGGAAAGCTATATCGGCGTTCTGATCGATGACCTTGTGACAAAGGATAACCGGGAACCCTACCGTATGATGACATCGAGAGCAGAGTACCGTCTGCTGCTGCGCCAGGATAACGCTGACCTGCGGCTGAGAAAAAAAGGATATGAGATTGGATTGATCTCTCAGGAACAGTACGATGCGCTTCTATTCAAGGAAAAGTGTATCCGGGAAGAAATCGAACGTCTGAAAAATACTATAGTAGGCACAGGAAAGGAAATGCAGTCTTTTTTGGAAAAGAACGGCAGTACTCCCTTGAAGACCGCTGCCAGTCTTGCGGAATTGATCTGCAGGCCTGAGCTGAGTTATTCCGTGCTCGGGGAGATTGATACGGGACGAAAGGATTTTGCTCTGCGGCTTTGCGGAAAGGAGACTCTGCCGTCCGATGTGATTGAACAGACAGAGATAGAGATCAAGTATGAGGGATATATTTCCAGACAGCTAAGGCAGGTAGAGCAGTTCAAGAAAATGGAAAAGAAATTGATTCCGGGAGATATCGATTATGACAAGGTGCAGTCTCTGCGGATCGAAGCCAGACAGAAGCTGAAAGAATTCAGACCGGTGTCAGTAGGACAGGCTTCCAGGATATCCGGGGTGTCTCCTGCAGATATTTCCGTTCTTCTTGTTTATCTGGAACATGCGGAAAAGGAAAAAAAGCAGATTTAAAATGGTATGCGAGCTGAGACGCGCAAGAGGTGTAGGTTTGGAAAAAGATTATTCTACCGATTCATTTTTAAATGATCTTCGTGAATTTCATATTGTCCTGAACGAGAAACAGATCCAACAGTTTTTATGTTATTATGAGATGCTGGTGGAGTGGAATCAGATGATGAATCTGACGGCCATTACGGAATATGAGGATGTGTTGAAAAAGCATTTTGTGGACAGTCTTTCCCTTGTAAAGGCTGTTGACCTTGCGGGAAATCTGAAGCTGATAGATGTAGGGACTGGAGCCGGTTTTCCGGGGCTTGCTTTAAAAATTGCATTTCCGGGTCTGAAAGTGACACTTTTGGATACCCTGAACAAGAGGGTACAATTTTTGAATGAAGTGATCGATAGATTAAATCTCGGTGAAGTAGAAGCTATTCACGGGAGAGCGGAGGATCTTGCGAGAGACAAAGATTTCAGAGAGTCTTATGATATCTGTGTCTCGCGGGCAGTGGCAAATTTGTCTACCCTGGCAGAGTACTGTCTGCCTTTTGTAAGATTGGGAGGATCATTTGTTCCATACAAGTCGGAAAAAATTTCTCAGGAGCTTGCTTCTGCAGAAAACGCTCTGTCTCTGCTCGGTGGGAAAGTTTCGGATCAGAAGGCATTTTATCTGCCCGGGTCGGACATTTACAGGTGCCTTATCCTGATTGAAAAGGATCGGAGGACGCCGGAAAAATATCCTAGAAAAGCAGGTATTCCCGGACGTATGCCATTATAGCATTATATTTTCAAAAACAAAAATTATTTTTGATTTTACTTTTTCCGTTTTTTAGTTTATTATTATATATGGTATTGGATATTAGATAGAACATATGTTCTAAAGAGGAATATATGGTGCAGGATTATTATAGTGCGTTAAATGAGATTTTTTCTGATCTCAAAAATAAACTATTTGACCTGAATGCGCAGATCCAGTGCAATAAAGAGGACAAGATCCTGATTCAGCAGAAAAAAGACATTGAAAATAAGATCCGGATTGTGGAAAAGGTCTTAAGGCAGGAAAATCAAAATTTTGCTGTTCTGAATCTACAGGAGATGGACAGAAAACGCATCGCCGAGGATCTGCATGATATGTCTTTACAGAATCTGACACATTTGATCCACAAGATCGAACTGTGCAGTATGTATATCGATCAGGATCCGGTCAAGGCGAAGCTGGAATTGTCTGTGATCAGTGAAGGCATAAAAGAGACGGTAAATGAGATCAGAAATATTATTTTTGATCTCCGCCCTATGACTTTTGAAGATCTTGGGTGGAAAGCATGTATTGAAAAGCTATTGGAAAAGTTCAATGAAACTGGTAAGTACAGGATCATATCCGATATTGACGATGTTTCATGTGAAAACGATAGATTTTTCTTATCTATTTACAGAGCGGTTCAGGAGAGTTTGAATAATATTGATAAGCATGCTGAGGCAGAGCAGATAGAGCTTCATTGCAAGGTAATCAATGATGTCTGTGTAATAGATATCTCAGATGACGGAAAAGGATTTTATGACAGCGGGGAGGAAAAGAGAGAGAACAGACACTTTGGAATTTCTATGATGAAAGAAAGAATAGCGCTGCTGAATGGAAGAATCAATATTGATTCTGCTGTGGGGAAAGGTACAAAAGTACATATGGAAATACCTCTTTGTGGATAAGTCGTACATTCAAATAATAAGGGGAGTATAAGGGAAAAAAATGAGTTTGAAAGTAATGTTGGTTGATGATCATGCTTTGATCAGAGAGGGACTGAGACAGCTTTTGGAGTTTGACGGGAGTATTGAGGTAGTCGGAGAAGCAGGCAGCGGTGAAGAATGTTTGGTAAAGATCAAGAGTACAAAGCCACAGGTACTCTTATTGGATATCAATATGCCTGGTATGAATGGCATAGAGGTACTGGAAGAAATCAAACGGCAGAAATTAGATGTCAAGGTTCTGATCCTGACAGTTCACAATGAAGTGGAATATTTGTTGAAAGCTGTGGATATTGGCGTAGACGGATATCTGTTAAAGGAATCTGAGTATTCTGAACTGAAACGCGCCATTGATATTGTGATGGATGGGGAAAGTTATATTCAGCCCAGATTGATTCCTGCTTTGAACAATCGATTGTTGTCCAGAGATGTAGATAAAGACAAGATTGCTCTGCTGACACAGAGGGAGCTTGAAGTTCTTGTCCAGGTCGCCAATGGAATGATCAACAAAGAGATTGCTACATCTTTGAATATCAGTGAGAGAACGGTGAAAAATCATATCTCTAATATTTTCAAGAAGATAGATGTATCGGATAGGACGCAGGCGGCAGTATTTGCAATCCGGAACGATATCATAAAGCTTTTTTGAACAGGAAACACGGCATTAAACTAGATATGGTGAGTGGGCCGGGATATTTCAGAGAATGTTTCACGTGAAACATTCTCTGTTTTTTATAGGACAACAGACTATATGATGTTTCACGTGAAACATTTAAACACAAGATATTGATACATGATTGTGTGAAACATTTTTAGATAAAAGCGTGAAACATCAGAAATAAAAATGTGCGGATTCCCTAAATTATCTACATATTGTGGCAGGGATTATGAACTTGCAAGGAAAAGGCTGAACTGTTATTTTGTATATAACAGTTCAACCCCTCCCTGTTATATTCAGCCCGGTAATGTCGATGTTCTCCCGGCAGACCGTTGGAGCACGTCGGCACTTGGCGAGGTACTTTCGAGCAGGCATGTCTTACATGCCTTGGGTCCGCTACGTGCGGAGCCGAGCGGAAGCGCGTCTGCTGGGAGAACATTCGGCATTACCGGGCGTGACTTGCATGTGCAAAAAGCTGAACCGTTACTTTTGTATTCAAAATAAAACAACTTTCATGTAGATATGTGGGATATTTAGTGTTATAATTGAAAGGCAAAACAAAAATAGAGTTTAAAAGATCATTATGCGTGCTAAAGCACACAAAGAGGTATAGATATGGGAAAGATTATAGCAATTGCAAATCAGAAAGGCGGCGTTGGAAAAACAACCACCTCTATTAATTTATCTGCCTGTCTTGCAGAAAAAGGAAAGAAAGTTCTGGCTATTGATACGGATCCTCAGGGAAATACCACCAGCGGCTTTGGAATTGACAAGAACGAATTGGACAATACAATCTATGAACTGATACTGGGAGAGTGCACCATTCGGGATTGTATTATTAAGGACGTGATCGAAAATGTTTCCATTCTGCCGGCCAATGTAAATCTGGCAGCTGCAGAGATCGAACTGATCGGCGTGGAAAAGAAAGAGTACATATTAAAGAATGAAGTTGACTATGTGAAAGACGAATACGATTTCATTATTATCGATTGTCCCCCGTCTCTTAACATGCTGACCATCAATTCCATGACCACTGCCGACACTGTCCTGGTTCCGATCCAGTGCGAGTATTATGCCCTGGAGGGACTGAGCCAGCTGATCCATACGGTGAATCTCGTAAAGGAAAGATTGAACCCCGACCTGGATATGGAGGGAGTTGTGTTCACTATGTATGATTCCCGCACCAATCTGTCCATGCAGGTAGTGGAAAATGTAAAACAGAATTTAAAACAGAAAGTGTTCGAAACGTTGATTCCAAGAAATATCCGGCTGGCAGAGGCGCCCAGCTATGGCCTGCCGATCAATAAATATGATGCGAAATCTGCGGGAGCGGAAGCATATATGCATTTGGCGGATGAGATCATCAGCAACAAATAAATTATTAACGATAAGATTGTCTGCTGTAAGAGCGGAAGAAAAGAGGGTATATGGCGGCAAGAGGACTGGGTAAAGGTCTGGATTCACTGATTCCCAATGCGGTGGGAGAGGCAAAGGCAAAAAAAGAAGTAATAGAAAAAACAGATGAAAAAGGCGGCAAGGAGACTCTTGTTAAGATTACATCAGTAGAGCCTAACAGAAAACAGCCCAGAAAGAATTTTGACGAAGATGCTCTGCAGGAGCTTTCGGAATCTATAAAGCAGTTCGGACTGCTGCAGCCGATCCTGGTCCAGGACCGGAAGGACCACTATGAGATCATTGCCGGCGAGCGCAGATGGCGGGCTGCAAAGATGGCTGGCCTGAAAGAAATTCCTGTGATCATAAGGGATTATTCCGAACAGGAGATCATGGAAATCTCCCTGATCGAAAACATACAAAGAGAAGATCTGAATCCCATCGAGGAAGCGCAGGCTTACAAGCGGCTGCTGACGGAATTTAACCTGAAGCAGGATGAAGTGGCGGAAAGAGTTTCCAAAAGCCGTGCCGCGGTGACGAATTCTATCCGTCTGTTGAAGCTCAGCGACGAAGTGCAGCAGATGGTCATTGATGAGATGATCACCACCGGACATGCCCGCGCCCTGCTTGCGGTGGAGGATCCGGAGGAACAATATACGCTGGCACAGCAGATTTTTGATGAAAAGTTGAGCGTCAGGGATGTGGAAAAGCTGGTAAAGAATCTCCATAAGCCGGCAAAACCAAAAAAGCTCGATGACAAGGCATTGCAGACTATTTATCTCGACATCGAAGAAAAGCTGAAACAGAGACTGAGTACGAAAGTAACCGTTACTTCCAAGGGCGAGGGAACCGGAAAGATAGAAATAGAATTTTACAGTCATGAGGATCTGGACAGACTGTTGGACATGATCGGCAGTAATTAGAACACACAGTGTATATAGGACACAAAGGAGAATTATGAGTACATCTGGAAGCGCTTTTTTAAATCATTTAGGATTCGGTTCCTTTGATCTGGGTTATCTGGCAGTGGTCTGCGCGATTCTGGCATTTTTGGTGCTGGTCCTGCTGATCCTGCTGATCGTACAGATGACAAAGGTGAGCGGACTTAAAAAACGGCTGGACAAATTCCTGATGGGAAAAGACGGGGCAAGCCTGGAACAGGATATTGCAGATCTTTTTGAGGATAATAAGTTTCTTCGGAACAACACAGAAAAAAATAAGAAAGATATCCGTACCCTTTACAAAAAGCTGGAATCGGCATATCAGAAAATGGGTCTTGTAAAATACGATGCTTTCAGCCAGATGGGCGGCCAGCTGAGCTTCAGCCTGGCTCTGCTAGATGAAAACAATGATGGATTTATCCTTAACTCTGTGCACAGTACAGAGGGCTGTTATTCCTACACAAAAGAAATCAAGAATGGAGAATGCGCTATCGATCTCGGTGCGGAAGAGGCGGAAGCGCTGGCAATGGCTATCGGAGAATGAGAGCGGAAGTGGTGCCTGTATGTTGTTGAAAAAGCTTCATGAATTAAAGGGTGATGAAATTTTAGCAAGAGATATCATGACCAGAGATTTTAAGATCATCCTGTCTCAGGGAGCTGTTATCCGAAAGGATTATATAGAAAAGCTGGAGGAGCTTGGAATTCAGGAAATTTATATCAAATCTGAGGACGCGCAGACCAGCGAGATCGTAATCCTGAAGTCGGAGATGGAAGAATCCATCAAGAAGACGGTGAAGGACATATTGGAGCGCCATACGTATCAAAACAATGAAGATCTTGTGGAACTGAATAATGCGGCGGACCATATTATCACCAGTATCCTGGAAGAAAACCAGGTCATTGAAAGAGTTTTCGACATCAAAGAGAGAAGCGCCGATATTTATGAACATTCTATCAGCATATGCTCTCTGGCGATTCTGACCTCTCTGAAACTGGGACTGGAAATAGAGAAGATTCATAATATCGGAGTGGGCTGTCTGCTCCATGATATCGGACTGAGGTATACGACGGTTGATTACAATGACCGGGATATGGAAACACTGAATAAGCGGGAATTGTCAGAATATAAAAAGCATCCGGTATATGGATATACCTCTCTGCAGAATGAAAAATGGATCTCCGAACTGAGCAAGTCCGTGATCCTGTATCATCACGAACGGATAGACGGCTCCGGTTTTCCACTGCATAAGAAAGATATCCCTTTTGAATGCCGGATCGTAAGCGTCTGCGACGCCTTTGATGAAATGATATGCGGGATCGCTTGTAAAAGAGTAAAGGTGCATGAAGCCATTGAATTTTTAAAGAGCTATAGGAACATATGGTTCGATGACAGGATAGTAGATGTATTCTTGGGATTTACCGCAGTATATCCTGCCGGGACGCATGTGATGACGAACGAGGGAGAGCTGGCAGTGGTCCTGAAACAGAATAAGGATTTTCAGGACAGACCCATTATAAAAATCCTGAAAGACAAAGACGGAAATACCGTAAACGGTGAGGTCATAAAGGATCTTATAAAAATCCATAATATTTTTATTGATAAAGCGATAGATTGAACAGGTATCTGTAAGATATCTATAAAAATAAAGAAAGGTATGGCTGAAAAATGATCGACATTAAATTTTTAAGAGAGAATCCTGATGCAGTAAAGGAAAATATCCGGAAAAAGTTTCAGGACGAAAAGCTTCCGCTGGTGGACGAGGTGATTGCACTGGATGCAGAGAGCAGAAAGGCAAAACAGGAGGGAGACGATCTTCGGGCCGCCAGAAACAGGATTTCCAAAGAGATCGGCGCTCTCATGGGCCAGGGAAAGAAAGAAGAGGCGGAAGTAAAGAAAGGGGAAGTAGCTGCAGGGGCAAAAAGGCTGGCTGAGCTGGAACAGCTGGAGGCCGAGCTTCAGGAAAAGATCACTAAGATCATGATGGTCATTCCGAATATCATTGACCCCTCTGTCCCCATTGGAAAGGATGACAGTGAAAATGTGGAGATCCAGAAGTTCGGAGATCCTATAGTGCCGGATTTTGAGGTTCCCTACCATGCGGATATTCTGGATTCCATCAACGGTCTGGACAAGGAGAGTGCAGGGCGCACCAGCGGAAACGGTTTTTATTATCTCATAGGGGATGCAGCCCGTATCCATTCAGCGATGATCAGCTATGCCCGGGATTTTATGATCGATAAAGGATTTACCTACTGCATTCCGCCCTTTATGATCCGCAGCAGCGTGGTGAACGGCGTCATGAGCTTCGCGGAGATGGAGGCCATGATGTATAAGATAGAGGGGGAGGATCTGTATCTGATCGGTACTTCTGAGCATTCCATGATCGGCAGGTTCAAAGGGCAGATCATCGAGGAAAAGAGCCTGCCGGTGACAATGACCTCTTATTCTCCCTGCTTTAGAAAGGAAGTAGGTTCCCATGGAATAGAGGAAAGAGGCGTATACAGGGTACACCAGTTCGAGAAACAGGAGATGGTAGTGCTCTGTAAGCCGGAGGACTCTATGGAATGGTATAACAAGATGTGGAGCTATACGGTGGAATTTTTCCGAAGCCTTGACATTCCCGTGCGGACACTGGAATGCTGCAGCGGTGACCTGGCAGATCTGAAAGTGAAATCCTGTGATGTGGAGGCATGGAGCCCCCGTCAGAAAAAATACTTTGAAGTGGGATCCTGCTCTACACTGGGAGACGCTCAGGCCAGACGTCTTGGTATCCGCACTAAGGGAGAAAACGGAACTTACTATGTGCATACATTAAATAATACAGTATTGGCTACTCCCAGAGGGCTGATCGCATTTTTGGAGAATAATGTCAACGCGGACGGAAGCATCAGTATTCCAAAAGCGCTTCGTCCCTATATGGGCGGGAAAGAAAAGATCGAGAGAAGGTGAATTTTTGCACAGATATATGCGGGCCGTGGGCTTCAGCAGCTTTGAGAACAAAAGAAAGCTGCAGGAGCTTCTGACAGAAGTGGTGATCAATTCTGATAGACGCGCCATTACTGTCGGCCAGGATAATACGCTTCTGGGCGAATTTTATAAAGATTTCGGAACAGGCATGGGGATTGCCGTCTGCGGTGAGTTTGATGAAGAGGAAAAATTCACCTATGAGTATTACTATCCGTACTTGAACGGTACCGGCATCACTTCCTATGAGGATGTGTCCGTGGAACGGCATGCGGATAAGGAATCTTATGCCGGCGTCTGCGATGATCTGAAAGTGGGGATTTCCCTGATCTTTTATTTAAAGAACAGGATTCCCTATGTCAAGGCGCAGGCTATGGGAAAGCTTCCTGTCAGGGGAACGACCCTGACACTGTCCGCTCTGTCCGTGAACGGTACGATCATGCTGCCGATCCAGAAAGATGAAGAGCAGCTGCAGCGTGTCAAGCAGGATTCTGTCAACAGGAACAATCTGATGGCGGCTGCCAGAAAGGGCGATGAGGATGCCATAGAGACCCTGACATTGGAGGATATGGATATCTACACTACCATATCGCGCCGGATCCAGAAAGAAGACCTTTTCAGTCTTGTGGATACTTATTTCATGCCTTACGGCGTGGAATGTGACCAGTATTCCGTGCTGGGCGAGATCGTGGGAATGCGTCTTACCACAAACGCCGTTACCGGAGAGGAAATTTATATTTTAACAATTTGCTGTAATGAATTGACATTTGACGTTTGTATCAATATAATAGACTTGTTTGGGGAGCCTCAGGTGGGGCGCCGCTTCAAGGGTGTGATCTGGCTTCAGGGGTATATTAATTTCCCGGAAGAGGTCATGTAAATGTTTTCGGACATATTTTTAGATACGTCTCCGTAGCTCAGCAGGATAGAGCGTTCGCCTCCTAAGCGAAAGGCCGGGTGTTCGAATCACCTCGGGGACGCCAGAGAACAGCGCCGCAAGCCTTTTATCCTTAAAGGTTTGCGGCTTTAAAATATTGCTAAAATACATATGTAAAGCATAAGATAATGGAAAGAAGATAGGGGTGAATGATATCATGGAAATGATACGTCTGCAGGAGGGCTGCCTGGCCATAGTGATACTGACTGCGCTGCTGTATTTTTCAGCCAGAAGAAAGCATGGATATTTTCACAATCTTTTTTCCACGCTTTTAGGATGTACGACCGTATACCTGGGAATTAATATTGCGTCAGTGTATATAATGGAGAATTCGTACAGAGTACACCCTTTTATATTCAAAACAGTTTTTCTGTTTTACTATATTATGCTGGCTGTTCTGTCTTATGTCGCCTTTCTCTATGTGGTAAGTATTATAAAGGAAAATTATCAGGAGTCCAGGATCAAGGGCTACCGATGGTGTTACCCGCTGGTCATTTCCCTGCTCAGCCTGATCCTGTTCCCCTTTCGGATAGTACATTTTGAGCGTGGAAGCTATGTGACCAGCCCTGCAGTATATGTTACATACATAGCGATCGCCTATTATATCCTGGTGGTCTTCGGCCTTTTTATCCGCTACTGGACGTTTATCAACCGAAAAAAAAGGCAGATCATTCTGGGAATGATCATAGTGACAGGCTCCGCCATGTTATCCCAGACATTTAATCATGTGGCCGGCGTTACGGCATTTGCGGTAACATTGATGGTACTTGGGCTGTATTTGAGCGAGGAGAGCCCTGATGTAAAGCTGATCCAGGAGCTGCAAAAGGAAAAGGCCCGCGCAGAGGCGGCCAATCATGCCAAATCCCAGTTTCTGGCCAATATGTCCCATGAGATGCGGACTCCCATTAACGCCATTATCGGCATGGATGAAATGATCCTGCGGGAAACCAGGGAGACAGACACAAAGGAGCATGCCGTCGATATTAAAAATGCTGCGCAGATCCTCCACAGCCTGATCAACGACACACTGGATTTGTCCAAGATAGAATCGGGAAAAATGGAAATCATTCCCGTGGAATACCAGCTGAGCAGCCTCATCAACGATCTTGTGAACATGGCTTCCGTCAGGGCTAAGGCAAAAAATCTGGAACTGCTGGTAAAGGTGGATCCCAATCTGCCCTCTGCGTATTTTGGAGATGACGTGAGGATCCGGCAGATCCTGACAAATATCCTCACCAATGCAGTCAAGTATACGAACGAGGGTTCCGTTACGTTGACAGCCCGGTTAAAGGAACGGCAGGACGGCCTTGCCATACTGTATTTTTCTGTGGCGGATACCGGCGTCGGCATTAAGCCGGAGGACATGCCGAAGCTCTATGCGGCCTTTGAGCGGATCGAGGAGGGAAAACACCGCACGGAGGAGGGGACCGGCCTGGGCATGAGCATCACCACAAAGCTGCTGGAACTGATGGGCAGCCGGATCCAGGTGGACAGCGAATACGGAAAGGGATCGGATTTTCATTTTGAACTGGAGCAGAGGATCATCGACCCGAAGCCCATAGGGGACTTTCATGAAAATATCAGGCAGCTGGCAAAGGATTATCACTACAGTGCCGTGTTTACAGCGCCGAATGCAAAAGTCCTGGTAGTGGATGACAACGAGATCAACCGAAAGGTGTTTATCGGCCTGCTGAAGCAGACCAAAATTCAGGTCATGGAGGCGGCCAGCGGAAAGTCCTGCCTGGAGCAGGTGCGGCAGCAGCATTTTGATCTGATCTTTTTGGATCATATGATGCCGGAGATGGACGGTATCGAGACTTTGGCGCACATGAAAGAAATACCGGAGGAGGAAAATCTCTGTCGGAAGACCCCTGTGATCATACTTACGGCCAACGCCATCACCGGGGCCCGGGAGGAATACCTGAAAATGGGCTTTGACGAATATCTGTCCAAACCCATCGTGCCGGAAAAGCTGGAAAGAATGATACAGGATCTGCTTCCGAAAGAACTGCAGCAGGGAGGCGGGGACATTTCTGAAACGGATACGGCAAAGGAAGAAGCTGCCGCAGAGGAGGAAAATGCGAAAGAGCCGGAAAAGCTTCCGGATATAGAGGGTGTGGACTGGAATTATGCCAGGCTGCATCTGCCGGGAGATGAGCTGATCCGGGGTACAGCCGAAGACTTTCTGAAAAGGCTGGAGCGGGAAAGCTCTCTGGTGGAAAATCTGGCAGCAGGCATATCCTCGGAGGAGGGGCTGAAAGATTACAGAATAGAGGTTCATGCCCTGAAGAGTTCCGCGGCCATGATCGGTGTGATGCAGCTGTCCGCTCTGGCAGCCCTCTGCGAACGTGCAGCCATAGAAGAAAACAGGGACAGGATCCGCGAACTGACGCCGATCCTGCTGGAGCAGATAGAAATTTACAGAGAGCGCCTGTCGCCCTTTGCCGGTGTGCAGGCCGGCGGCAGGGAAATAACGGACAGGACGGAGATAGCTGCGCTTTTGGATATGCTGAGTACAGCCATGCAGCAGCTGGATTTCGATGGAGCGGACGAGGCTATGGCGAAGCTTCGGGAATATGCCTTTGAAGGAGAAGCCGGGAAGCTGTTAGATGAATTGGACAGCCAGGTAGAGAATCTGGATGCAGAGGGAGCGGTGGATACCGCCGGACGGCTGGCTGGACTGGTTGTGTGAAAGGTATTGCTGAGGGAAGGTCTGTTTTCGGGACATGAGGAGGTTTCGGATGAAAAAAATATTGTTTATCGGCAAATTTAATTCTTTGACGGAGGATACGAACGCATTTTTAAAGCAGTATTTTAACGTACAGATCAGTTCCGAAAATGTGGATGCCGTGAAAGGAATGCTGAAAATGAGCGGGCCCGATCTGGTGCTGATCAGCCTGGTGGGGCTGACCACAGACTTTGTATCGGTATATCAGGAGCTGGATTTTAACTATAAACAGCTTCCGGTGATTACTTTCGGTACGGACGGCGAAACCGCAAATTTCCGAAAATATTATGGCAGCAGCCAGTTTGAAGCCCTGCGCCGCCCGATCAGCAACCCGGAGCTTTTATATGCGATCTGCCGACGCCTGAAGCTGGACCCGGAGGAACTGGAGCAGCAAAAGAAAGAAATATCGGGACAGGTCCGCAAGCATGTCCTTTTGGTGGACGATGATCCCACACTGCTGCGCAGCCTAAAGACCCTGCTGCAGGAGGATTATAAGGTCTCCATAGCGGTGTCCGGCGCACAGGCCATGATGATCCTGGGAAAAGGAATGCCGGATATCATTTTTCTCGACTATGAGATGCCAGTCTGCGACGGCAGACAGACTCTGCAGATGATACGGGAAATGGAGGAGACAAAGAATGTGCCTGTCGTGTTTCTCACAGGTGTGGCCGACAAGGAGCATGTGAAGGCGATCCTGGACCTAAAGCCGGCGGCGTATCTTCTAAAGCCCCCTGTGGCGGCCACGATTATCCAGATGATCGAAGAGTTGACTTAATAAAAAAGCCCGCGTCAGAAATTTATCTGACACGGGCTTTCCCTTTTCTACTATTTTTCTATTATTTTTTCTAATTTTTCTTGCGGATTTTTGATTTTCCGCAATCAGCCCTTAAGACTATTTATTACTCTTGTCGCTCTTTTTATTTGCGTTTACCAGGAAGAAACTGGAGAGCAGAGCGATAATGTAAAGCACGAGAGTCACATACAAGACGGTCTGATAGCCGACAGGATTTACCTGGGTGCCATCGTGATCAATCCAGCTGCCAAAGTGGTTTACGATAAAGGTAGACATCTGGTTGCCGGTGAGGCCTGCGATGGCCCATGCGGAAAGGGTGATGCCGTGGATCGCGCTGATGTTCTTCATGCCGTAATGGTCGGAGAGCAAGGTGGGCACATTGCTGAAGCCGCCGCCGTACCCTGCGTTTACTGCAAAGAGCAGGATCAATACCAGGACCATGAACACCTTGTTCTGTCCCTCGTTGGTAATACCCTGGGTCACGATGACCAGGCCGGTAGCTGCGATGGACATAATAAATATGATCTTATATACGTTATTTCTGTCCTTGAAAGTGTCGGCCCATGCGGAGAATCCCAAACGTCCTCCGGCATTGAAGATGGCGGTGACAGAGGACAGGATACCCACGATGCCTGCCAGGCCGATACATTTAATGATCATTTTTTCCTGAGAGATCAGGGCCAGGCCGCAGGTAATGTTCAGGTAGAACATCAGCCAGATGCCGATAAAGGTAACGGGCTTTTCCTTGATCAGATCGATGGCTCTTGCGCCCTTTTCTGTGGTGGCGGGTTCATGCCAGCCCTCAGGCTTTGCCAGGAGCAGGTGTCCCGCAAACATCATGATAAAGTAGACAATGGCCAGGATCCAGAACATCTTGTAGATGCCGCCCTCTCCCAGAGAGTCTAACATTGCCTGCATGATCGGGCTTGCGATGGCCTTTGCGGCGCCGAAGCCTGCCACTGCAAGTCCGGTAGCAAGGCCCTTGCGGTCCTCGAACCAGAGCATCAGGGTCTTGACGGGAGACAGATAGCCGGTACCCAGGCCGATGCCCATGATAAAGCCATAGCATACATAAATGCCGATCAGGGCCACCATGCTTTTCTGGTGCTGGCCCCCGTACCAGATAAAGAATCCGGTGCCGGCCATTCCTGCCGCAAAGCAGATGGCGGCGATCAGAGAGGATTTATGGATATCTTTTTCCACAATGTTTCCGAGAAAAGCAGCGGACATGCCCAGAAAGAAAATGGCAAAGCTGAATGCCCATTCGGTTGCGGATTTGGTGTGGCCTATGTAATCGGCGATCTCCTGACTGAAGATTGACCAGCAGTACACAGTGCCGATACTGCAGTGGAGCAGCAGCGCCGGGATAGCGGCGCGGATCCATTTGTTCTGAATGTTTTTCATGGTTCTCAGTCCTTTCATAGGTTGATTTAAAACAAATATTAAGTTTTAATAAAATGTAGCAACTCTAATGATTTCACTCCTTATTCCGGAAGATTTCAAGGGTCTGGGGAGTAGAAATAACGGTTTTACTGCGTTATAATTTAGAAGCGGCAGCGGATATCATACCCGGGACGGCCCGCGGTATGCGTGGGTGTCAGGTATTTGACAGGTATGTGCGTAAAGCGCGCAAGGGGGATAAAAAAGGATATGCTTTCAAAGAAAGAAACCGCCATGCGGGAAATTAAAATCATCCTAATATGTCAATAAATTACATCAATTTATAACTTAAATAAATCTATGTTTTTCAGAAGATATGAGCATTGGAAAGGAGATTTACATCAATATAATAGTTAAAAAGAATCATTGTTACAGATAAAAAAGTGTGTTACCATAGTCAAATCAATTAAGAAACAAGACCGGCAGACTGTTGGGAAACGGCGGAAAGAGGAGACTATGAGAACAAGTGGAGAGAAAAAAAAGACGGCGGCAGAGATCAGCCAAAAATACGGCAAGACCTATCACATGCCTCCGGAGGTCACTTATGATTGGGTAAAAAAAGACTGCCTGGAAAAGGCTCCCATCTGGTGCAGCGTGGATTTAAGGGACGGGAATCAGGCGCTGATCGATCCCATGGGGCTGGAAGAGAAGCTGGAGTTCTTTCAGCTTTTGGTAAGGATCGGCTTTAAGGAGATCGAGGTAGGTTTTCCGGCCTCTTCCGACACGGAATATCATTTTATCCGGGCGTTGATCGAGCGCAATATGATTCCGGAGGATGTGACCATTCAGGTACTGACCCAGGCCAGAGAGCATATTATCCGCAAGACCTTTGACGCTGTAAAGGGCGCGCCCCATGCGGTGATCCATCTCTATAATTCCACATCTGTGGAGCAGCGGGAACAGGTATTCAAAAAGGACAAGGAAGCCATTAAAAAACTGGCGGTGGACGGCGCGGACCTGTTAAAGCGCCTGGCGGAGCGGACGGAGGGGAATTTTACCTTTGAGTACAGCCCGGAAAGCTTTTCCCAGACGGAAGTGGATTATGCGCTGGAGGTCTGTAACGCGGTGCTGGATGTCTGGCATCCCGATCCGTCCCATAAGGCCATCATCAATCTGCCCACCACAGTCCAGGTGGCTATGCCCCATGTCTTTGCCTGCCAGGTGGAGTACATGCACAAGCATTTAAAATACAGGGACAGTGTGGTGCTGAGCGTACACCCTCACAACGACAGAGGCTGCGGGATCAGCGACGCGGAATTCGGCGTTCTCGCGGGAGCTGACCGGGTGGAAGGGACTCTCTTCGGAAATGGGGAACGCACAGGAAATGTGGATATCGTTACCCTGGCGTTAAATATGATGTGCCATGGTGTGGACAGCGGGCTTGATTTTTCGGACATTATGAGCATAAGAGAAGCCTATGAGCGCTTTACGGGCCTTAAGGTGCACGAGCGGACGCCCTATGCGGGAGATCTTGTGTTCACGGCATTTTCCGGCTCCCACCAGGACGCTATCAGCAAGGGTATGGCATGGATGAAAGAGGGAAAGAGCGGGAAGCGCTGGGATGTGCCTTATCTTCCCATCGATCCTTATGATGTGGGGAGAGAGTATGAATCTGACGTGATCCGCATCAACAGCGTTTCCGGCAAGGGAGGCGTGGCCTTTGTTCTGAAAGAACAGTTCGGATTTTCGCTCCCGGCCGCCATGAAAGAAGAGGTGGGCTACCTGATCAAGGGCGTTTCCGACAGACGCCATCAGGAGCTTCTTCCTGCGGAGATCTATGCCATTTTCGAGGAAAATTATATCAAGCCCCGGAATATATTTCAGATTCCGGAATGTCATTTCCGGCAGGAACGGGGCATTCAGGCTGAGGTCACACTGGAACAGAAAGGCGTAAAGCGGGTGATCCGGGCACAGGGGAACGGGCGCCTGGATGCTGTCAGCAACTGCCTCAAGATATATTTCGGCATAAATTATGAGCTTTCTGTTTATGAGGAACATGCTATTTCCAGGGGATCCAGCTCCAAGGCTGCGGCCTATGTGGGGGTAAAGTGCGTAAACGGCCTTTCGGATACCGCACAGGAACGTCCGGCGCCGGGGAGCGGTTCTGCACTGGCGCCAGTGTCAGCGGACGGGAAAGGCAGGGACGAAAGCCGCTTCTTCTGGGGAGTGGGAGTAGATGAGGACATCATCAAGGCATCGATTGCTGCCCTGGCATCGGCGGTGAACAAGCTGGCCTCGGAACAGCATATCACTCAGGGCCGGGAAGAGCGGATCGTGGAGATCATCAGCTTTATACAGAATGATTACAAAAACGTGACCCTGGAAATGCTGTCGGAAGCGTTTCATCTGTCAAAGCCGTACCTCTCAAAATACATCGGGGAAAAGGCAGGGATCACTTTTCAGGAGCTTGTAAAGGAAGAGCGCATGAAGAAAGCCCGTGCCCTGCTGCGCCAGACAAACCAGACTGTGGAAGCGATCGCCGCAGAGGTGGGCTATGAAAACGTGGAGCACTTTAACCGGCTGTTCAAGAAAAACTACGGCATTACGCCGGTGCAGTACAGAAAGCAGTAATGCAAAAATCTATTTTTCCGGGTAAAGCCAGCCCGTGTACTCTAAGATGGACTGGTTTTCCGCCCGGCGGTCGGACTTCTGGATCTGTTTTCTGTAGTCCCGGGGGGACATCTGCATGATTTTGATAAAATACCGGTTGAAACTGGAAATGGAGCGGAAGCCCACTGTCTCCGAGATGTTCAGCACGGAATCCTCCGTGCTCCGCAGCAGGTTGCAGGCCTTTGTGATCCTTGTGTTGTTGACAAAGTCCAGAGGCGATGTGCCCATGATCTCATGAAACACCCGCCTGAAATGCGTGGGGCTCCAGTGGCATAGATCCGCCAGATGCTCGATCGTGAACTGCTGGGCATAATTTTCTTCTATATAATCTAGGGCGGGAGCGATGACCAGGGCGTTGTCGATCTCCTGCTTTTCGCTCTTCTCTTTCTCCGGGCCGCCTGCAGCGCCCCCCCCATTTTTCAATTCCGACTGTACCCGTATGATCTGTATATATAAGGAAAGGAGCAGTCCCTTAACGCAGAGCTGATAGCTTGGTTTTCTCTCCTCCATTTCCCGGATCGCCCCGGACACCAGCTGGTGGATCTGTGGGTATCTGTCCTGGCTGAAAATAGCCTGATAGCCGGATACGGCGTAATCCGAGAGGTCAAAATTTTTCCAGGTGGTAGGGAGCATGTTCCGGAACAGCTCCTGAGGATTTAGGAAAAGGTAGCTCCAACGGCTTTCCGTTCCGGTTCGGCTGTAGGTCGTATGGGGAACGTTTCGGGGAATGACCGTCACGTCTCCCGCCCGGAAAGGGAGAGCTTCACCAAATATCTCGATAGAACCGCTGTCCGTATGGCACAGGCCGATTTCCAGGCAATTGTGGAAATGAAGCCTGTCGCTGGGAACATCTGATATTTTCCAGTGATCGCCGGACAGAAGCAATACGGGGAAATGCATGGGAAGATAATAGTTTCTGTATTCCGTTACCGCACCTTTTGTTCTTGGCATTACAGACTTCCTTTCTGAAATACATTGCCCTGTGGTATATAGAAAATATAACAGGGAAACCGATTAAAATCAACCCAAATTTCTCGAAGAAAAGCGTCCTGTCATTCACAATTTTTTCATATTTCATTCAAGGTATCTCCATAATCGCAAAAAGAATCTGTCAGATTGCCGATAAAAAAAGGGAAAAATATGTAAAAAATGTGCAAAAAATACATTCGAAAGACATGGGAGAAAAGGATAAATGGTCTTTTTTGCATAGTTTTCTAGGCTATGTGATTAGAAATAACAAGCGAAATGTATGATAATTATTCTGTAAATGGGAAATTTCTGTACAAATTGACTATTCATTTTGCAGAGAGTTGGAGGAGGTTACATATGGCAAAAAGCAGTAGGACCAAGCCAGGGGTAAAGACGAAGACATCCTGGAAAAGTGCTATCAAAAGAGACTGGCAGTTATATCTGCTGCTGCTTCTTCCGGTTGCGCTGGTCATAGTCTTCAACTATGCGGCATATCCGGGCCTGCGCATGGCATTCATGGATTACAAGCCCATGAAAGGATTTTCGGGCAGCAAATGGGTCGGCATGAAGGTATTCCAGAAAATATTTAAGGACCATGACTTTATCCGCGCCCTGCGCAACTCTATTGTATTTAACCTTTTGGATCTGCTCGTTGGTTTCCCGATGCCGATCATTCTGGCCTTGATGCTGAATGAGCTCCGGTTCATGAAATTTAAGAAAGTGACGCAGACGATCCTCTATCTGCCCCATTTCCTTTCCTGGGCGATCATAGGAGCCGTTGCCTACACCATGTTCCGTCCTGCTACCGGTCTTGTGAATACTCTGCTGATGAATATGGGCGCTATTTCACAGGGCATTCCTTTCATGAACGAGAAATGGCACTGGGCCGTTACCTATCTGCTGGTAGGCGTCTGGCAGGGCATGGGCTGGGGCACGATTCTCTACCTTGCGGCCATCACCAGTATCAACGGAGAGCTGTACGAGGCATGTATCATTGACGGCGCCAATAAGTGGCAGAAGATGTGGCATGTTACCCTCCCGGGAATCCGCAGCACCATCGTGACCCTGCTGATCATGAATCTGGGCCGTGTGATGGGGAGCAACCTGGAGCGTCTGACCGCGTTTGACAATACGCAGGTCCGCGACTTCCAGTATCAGCTGGCGATTTACGTCTATCAAAAAGGTATGGGCGCCGGCAAGTATTCCGAGGGTACCGCAGTGGGCCTGTTCCAGTCCCTTGTGGGAGTGATCCTGGTGCTTTTGTCGGATAAGATCGCCAAGGCGCTCGGCGAAGAAGGCTTGTTATAGGAGGTAAGAGACATGGCAAAGAAGAATATGGAAGCCACTGCTTCTGACGGAAGCCGCGCTATCAGTAAATTCCACATCAGCGATGTGATCATCATTTTGGTATTGGTTCTTTTGTCTGCAACCTGTGTCATTCCTTTCTGGCATGTGCTGGTAAAGTCCGTATCCGGCGATATGGCTGTTATGATGAAAGAAGTTTTCTTCTGGCCCAAAGATTTTACACTGGGCGCATACAGCAAGGTCTTTGCGGATAGGTCCATGGTGCGGTCCATGATCTACAGTGTGATCGTGACACTGATCTTTACGCTGATGGGCATGGTGGTATGTACCTGTGCGGCATACCCTCTGTCAAAGAAGCGGCTGAAAGGAAAGGGCTTCTTTACTTTTGTGCTCATGGTTCCCATGTATTTTACGGCCGGCATGATTCCGTCCTTTATCCTGATGTTTAACTTGAACCTGATCGATTCCATGTGGGTACTGATTCTGCCTTTGATTTATTCCCCTTACAATATGCTGGTCATGAAGACGTATTTCCAGAGCACCATTCCGGATTCTCTGGAGGAATCGGCGTATCTGGACGGAGCCACAAATTTCCAGGTACTGCGCAAGATCGTGCTTCCCTTAAGTAAGCCTATTATCGCGACCCTTTCCCTGTTTTATGCGGTAGGACGCTGGAATGCGTACGGGGATCATATGTACTACATAAAATCCGACAGTAAGCGGATGATCCAGTATAAGCTGTATCTGCTGGTTCAGGGCGCCGAGGCTTCCATTTCCGCATCTTTAGGAGATACGGGCGGTGCGTCCAATGTTACGACGCCGGAGGTCCTGCAGGCTGCCTGCATTATGTTCGTAACGATCCCTATCATCATTATCTATCCGTTCCTGCAGAAGTACTTTGTCAAGGGAGCGATGGTCGGAGCCGTGAAAGGCTGAAGAGGCGATAGTTTATTCCGAATTCATCGGATATATATAAACTATACATTATAAGAAGGAGGTTTTTTATGAAAAAGAACGTAATTCAAAAAATGTTCGCCGCAGTTCTTGTGGGCGCCATGGCAATGGGCACTCTGGCAGGATGCGGCAGCGATGCCGGAACGTCTTCCGGCAGTGAGACCGAAGGATCCTCTGCAGCGAGCTCTCAACCCGCAGAGGGCAGCAGCGAGGCATCTTCTTCAGAGGCTGAAGTTGCCGGCATTGACGGGTTTGTTCCCTTTGAGGAGAAAGTGACCCTGAACATTCCTGTTTACCAGCGCGCTACGCCTAACGGCGCCGCAGACGCTGGGGATAACTACTGGACTCAGTGGATCCAGACAAATTTCGGTGATAAGTACAACATCGAAGTTAATTTTAAAGACTGGGTGATTCCCCGCGGAGAAGAAAATTCCATGTATGCGCAGTGGGCATCTGTGCAGAAGCTTCCTACCGTATGCTTCGAGTATGACTATCCCGATCTGACCCTGTATCAGAGCGAGGGTTATCTGCAGGAGTATGATGTTGATTGGTTCAAGCAGATCGCACCTACATACTGGGCTGCAATGGAGGAGAACGGACTGGATGAGTTTACCAAGATCAACGGCGAGAACGTCCTGCTGATCGGTACCAGACCTTACGGCCAGACCAACTATCAATTCGTAACTTTCTACCGCAAAGACTGGGTAGAGGCTGCAGGTTATGATTCCTATCCCACGGATCCCGATGAGCTGCTGAAGCTGTACGCAAAGATCGATGAGCTGGGCCTGGCTCAGGGCGGCCATCTTCTGGGCGGCACCAGGATCGAAGGCAACGGCGTGGATCAGAACTATGCTTACAGAGAGTATCCTCAGGATAAGGAGCTGTGGGCTACCACCGGCGACTATGATGTACCCGCTCTGTCTACAGAGGCGCAGAAGAAGTTCTTACAGTGGCAGAATAAGCTGTACAATCTGGGCTACATCGATCCCGAGTACAATACAAAGACCGCCGATTATGCGATCAGTGACTTTGTAGCAGGAAAGTGCTTCACCTACAGCTGCTACTCCACCAACAACATTGCTGCACTGGATCAGTTCTATGAGGCAAATCCGGATGCACATTTGGGTATTGTTGTAAATCCCGGCCCTACAACTTATTCCGACGGTTCAAGCCCGGCATTCCGTCCTAATGGTATCTTTGGCCAGTATATCGGATTCTCCGCTACTGCGACCGAGGACGAGATGAAAGCTTTCGCTATGTACCTTGAGTGGATGAGCCAGCCGGATGTTCTCTTCACACTGCAGTGGGGCGAAGAGGGTGTGAACTTCAACTATGACGATAACGGCAACCCCGTTTCGATTCCTGCAGATCAGCAGCCCGCTGATAAGGTTACCGGCCACAACAGCAACGTAGATATGTGGTGCCTTGTTGCCGCTACCGCTTCCCTGGGCGATGTTGATAAGGACATTCAGGCAATCACTCCTCTGGGATATCCTGATTCCGATCAGTTCTTCAAGGATATCAAGGCTAACTACGAGGGACAGCTTGCATGCTACGAAGCAGGTATGGCATCTCCTGACTGCTCTTTCACCGTATCGATCGCGGCAAATGATGAATATAAGACCGTGCTGTATGACTTATATGCAGAGCTGCGCGACAAGATCGTTACGGGCTCCGAGGCAGATTTTGAGAAGAACTATGAGGACGCAAGCAAGCAGTATCTTGATGCTGGCTATCAGGCAATCATAGACGAGAAGAAAGCTGCTTACGAGGCAGGCAACTATGTTGAACAGGCGTCACAGTTCTTTAAATAAGGTGAACTGAAGAGTGCGCTATTGATCAGCCTCCCGGTCTGTGCCGGGGGGCTGTATCTGTTTCAGGGAAGCGAACGTAACAGTTCAGCCTTTCTCTTGCAAGTCACGCCCGGTACTGCCGATGTTCTCCCGGCAGACACGCTTCCGCTCGGCTCCGCACG
>CANRMK010000004.1 GCA_947631715.1 uncultured Acetatifactor sp. | reverse complement strand
GCAGCCGCCAGCCGCCGTTCCATTGGCTGATATCACCTAAAACGGCAATGGTTGCTATAAATTCACCGGTGTCGGACCCGAAAATGCCGTCCGCTCCTGTGTCCCCGCCCTCCAGCTGCACAAGGCGGATTTTCTGCCCTGCCGGATCTGTTACAAAAAGCTTTCCTGCAGCGTACTGAAAGTCTTCCGGGAACCAGATTTCATTCTCATATGCGATCATCTCGCCGGACAGGGCATAATCTGACAAAGCCTGACAGTTCAGCTCGCTGCCGTCCGCATTCATGGTTCCATAGACGGGAACAGAGTTCGACTGTCCCTCCGGGATAGCGATACCTGTAAAGAGCAGCCTTTCCGCCGGGGAACTGCCAGACTGCTCTGTAAAATGGATATACGTGGGATTAATATATCTAAAAATGCCGCTTTTTGTATCCGAATCTGCCTCTGCAAGCAGGCTGAAAGTGCCGTCTGCCATATGATAGAGGTATGCCTTGCCTCCTGCACAGCAGACAGCGATCAGTGTCCCGTCTCTGGAAATGGAGACGGACAGCTCTGTCTCATTATATTCCTGTTCTCTCAAAAGACCATGAAGATCCAGGCTTTTCTGAAGTGTAAGCTGCTCGTCGAACAGCCAGCATCTCAACCCCTCCTGGTTGTCTGTAATGGCTGTTATGCCGGGGCGTTCGGCGCTTTCCATGGCAAATACTGAGGTGCCGTCCTGTCCGCCCGCCTTTGCGCTGCCTGTCGGATCCTCCGGGTATTCCCCGAACAGGGCATATCCTCCCTCAATGGGGAAAAAGCCATGAAGAAAAGGTGCTTCGCCGGAGAATGCGAATTCCCCTAAAATCTGATCCGCTGCCTCATCATAGAGGTACAGAGAATCCGCGCACACGAACAGATTTCCGCTGCCGGCATATTCGACAGCGGTGATCCGGCCTGTAATGCTGTCGTTTTCCGTCAACGTTCCGGTGTGGGCCTGTGATGCCGCATCCTCCTGGGAGATGCCCGGTATGTCGGAATTGTCCTGTTGCAGCGGGCCGGCTTCGCCTGTGTTCTGTGGGCTGGAAGCCGCTACAGGGCTTATGGGATTCGGCCGGGAAGCGTTGGAAGAGGGCATGCTCCTGCAGCCTGCAAGAGCGAACAGGCAGATCGATCCGGCCAGGATCAGACAGAAAGTGTGCCTTGTGGAAACAGATTTTTTACAGTTTTCTTTTTTTATATTATCTTTCATTTTGACCTCCGCATATGAAACATTCTTTCCGGTTTTGCTGATCAGTAATTTTCACTCACATACAGAGACGCTCTGCTCTGGATTACTTCCATGACTGCCTCCACAGTCTTTTCGCCGTTAAAATATGGCTCTGCCTCTTCCGATATGATATTCCAGAGAGTCTGATCATAAATACTGCTGTATTTCAGCCGGCAGAGGCCATCATATAAAGCGTTGATCTCTTCTTCTGTGGCAGGCTGCCAGCTCTCCGATCCGGGGTCGTCCCCGTAGGGATTTTCGGTCATGACTCGCTCAAAGCCCTCCCTCAGAACATCCAGCCTGACCGGGAGGCAGAATCTCACATGAGTTCTCTGGAATTCCTCTTCCAGCAGTGAGCGCACGAATTCCCATGCGCCCTCCTTTTCTTTGCAGGTCTGGGAGATTCCCACGGGCATTCGCGCTGTAAGGACGGCTCTCCCGCCCGCTTCGGACGGAAAGCCCAGCAGGGAGACTTCTTCGTCTCCAAAGGCTTTTATACTGTTCACGTACTCCGTGAGATCCGTGACATAAATCCTGCTGAGCAGTACTTTTCCACTTTGCAGGCCCTCCGACAGTTCCTTTTCCTCTAACATAACGGTTTCCATAGAAGCTGCTGTGGTGAGCAGCTTCTTGAACTTCTCTCCGTCAAAGGAGCAGGCGCCCTCGTCCCAGTTCACGAAATCGCCCATGTCCGTTTCCAGAACGGCCCGGAGCAGGCCCATGGGGGCAAGTCCGTCTACCAGGATCTCATCCGGTGAGAGCCCCTCTATCATCTGCATCAGCCGGTCCATCGTCCAGTCGGACATGTCACCTGTAAGAGCCTTTTTGCCTGCCAGAAGCTCCAGCCGGAATTCCGGCATGATCCCATAGAGACCGCCGTCCTTTTCATAGGTCTTGAGGACATCTGCCAGAAGCTCCTCTCTGCTGATCCCCTCATCTCCGTCCAGATAAGGATTCAGGTCTGTCAGAAGACCCTTGGAGATAAAGCTGCTTACATTGATGTTGGAAAGATCATACAGATCCGGCGCGTTCCCGGACATAATCTCATTGTTCAGCTGCGCCAGCCCAGTATCGCTGCTTTCGTACTCCGCGATCTCTATCCGGTATTTGTCCTGAGATTGATTCCATTGGGCGATCCACTGTTCCATCTCAAAGTCCAGTGCAAACGTGGCGTATGTGAGGGTGATCGGCCCCTCTCTTTGCTGGTCCTGCCCGCAGCCTGAAAGAACGGCTATCGCCAGCGCCATTACTATGGCCTTTTTTCTGAAAAGTAATTTTTTTCGGATCTGAAACATAAGAAAACCTCCCTGATGAAATGATTTTGTGCAGCAATGGATCACGTCGGTTCCGCTGATGCGAACGGGGTATTTGACCTGATGCCGGTGCATGCTGCAGGTATTTGATCCAGACAGGGAGATTATAGGCGGTAAAGGTCAAATAACCGTCAAAAAAATATTAAGAAGCGATAAAGATTTTTGTTGCCGCACCGCTGTGACCCGGCTCTCTGCAGTTGGAAATTTCCAGCCGCCCGCCGTGCTTCCGGCACAGAATATCTGCGATGGCAAGTCCAAGCCCGCTTCGCTCTTTTCCGGCTGGCCTGTGCAGATATGCGGAAGATCTGTTCTTTTCTTTTAACAGCTCTTCCGGAAAGCCCGGCCCGTCATCACAGATTTCTATTGTGAAGAAACGCCTGTTTCCGGCAAGATCCGATTCCTCTGTCCTGAAAGTGATCCTGATCTTTTCTCTGGCAGAGCGGAGGGCATTATTCATCAGGTTCTCCGCGATTCGGTATACCACATCGCGGTCTATCTCTCCAGCCTGTCTATTCCGGGAAGCGGTATCAGAGGACGCCTCGCTCCCGCCAGGCAGAAGACAGACGGTCTCCAGACATATTTTGGCATCTTCCGCCAGGATCCGAAAGTCTGCAGCCATTTTTTCGGCAAATTCCCGGATATTTATCGGCGTGAGATGAAGCTCCATATCCTCTATCCGATTTAAGCGCCGTACGGATTCGGTGTATTGGTTCAGCCGTTCCGCAGTATCGTTCAGCCGTTCCGCGGCAGCCGCGAGCTGATTCCGGGTAAGGGTTTCTTTTTCCAGGCCGATCTTAAGGTATTCTGTATAACCGGTCAGAATGGCGATAGGGTTGCGCAGATCGTGAGCCACTGATGCCTGCAGCAGTCGGCGCTCCTCCGCCATGTTCCACAATGCCTTGTGGTTTTCCAGGAGCACTTGGCGCATTTTTTCAAAAGAAGCGCACAGCCGTCCCAGCTCGTCCTGACTTTTGTACTCCAGGGTGAAATCAAGATTTTCGGAGGCGATCTCATCGGTGGCTTGATTTAAGAGAGTGAGAGGCCGATTCATTTTCAGCCGGTAAAAAAGGAAGCCGCTGACAAGGATTCCCGCTACGGAGAAGAGGCCGGGGAGAAGAATCATCAGGATGCCGCATATCTGATATGCCAGCCGGCGCCTGGGGCCGATCATGTCAATGCTCCTCTCCAGCCTCACGGCAGAAACCTTGATAGAAGAAAGATCCGCCAGCTCTGATGCCGGATCGCCATTCTCCGCTATTACGGCAAGCCGGGGAATCTGCAGGGGCTCCCGGTCCAAAATGACCTTTTGCCCTATGGAACAGGGGCTGCCGTCCCCGTTTTGGTATTCTATTTTTATCATCACCTCATTGGGTTCGGGCAGCAGATAATTCCGAAAAGCCCTGCAGATTTGGATCGCGGCTGCGGACAGACAGACCACGGCCGCAAATGTAGTGAGAACGGTCAGCAAAAATGCCCTGCGAAAAGAAAGGTCTCTGTATTTTTTCATGATTTTTTCCATTGATATCCCACTCCCCATACGGTCTCTATGAACTCTTCGCCTGTGTATTCCCTGAATTTGGCCCGGATCTTTCTCACATGCTCCTTGACCACACTGCTGTCTCCCTCGGCATCATAGCCCCATACGGACTCATAGATCTTATCCCGGTCAAATACTCTGTTGGCGTTGGAGAGAAGAAATTCTATCAGATCGAATTCCCGCCGGGAGAACGGGATCTGAGTTTCTCTGTAACAGACTTTCCGCTCGGACAGATTTACGAGTAGAAATCCGCTCGTCAATACGGCCTGTTTCTGCCGGCATCTTTCGTCCCGGCGCAGATGTGCTGCGATGCGGGCGGTCAGCTCGTTTAAATGAAACGGTTTTGTGATGTAATCGTCCCCGCCATAGCTGAGGCCGTTTATCATGTCCTGCTCTGCTACACGCGCAGTCAGAAAGAGGATAGGACAACTCACATGTTCCCGGATAGTCCTGCACAGTTTCATTCCGTCCATTCCCGGCATATTGATATCTAACAGGATTAGATCCGGCTGTCCGGACAGCAGCGTGATGGCGCGGCTTGCGCTGTTTGCAGTCAGCGTTTCATAGCCGCAGTCCTTTAAATGCGCTGCCAGAAGATCTGTCAGCATCTCTTCATCATCGACAATCAGGATCTTTTGTCTCATACTGGCCTCCCCGGTCCCGCGTTGGTGTGATTATTTAAAGGTTTCTTTTATATTATACACCGGAAAAGTCAATTTTCGGTCAAAATCCTGTTATTGCAGCGCGATGGAAAAGAAATATAAAACGAAAGGCAGCCCGTATCTTTTTACTGACAATTTTGAGATACTGTGCTAAAATAAAGATAAATCAATGCTGTTCCGCATGTACTTATGCGGAGGAAGGAGGACATCATGGAATTACCTTTTCAAATTGACTTGTCAGATGAAGTGGCCGTGGTCACGGGCGGAAGCGGTATCATCGGCGGAATGTTCTGCAGAGCGCTGGCATTGTGCGGCGCCAAGGTTGCGATCCTGGGAAGACAGGCAGAGCACGGAGAAGCTGTGAAAAAGGACATTGAGGAGGCCGGCGGAGAGGCGATCACCGTCGCTGCAGATGTACTCAGCAAGGACAGCCTGGAACAGGCGAGAAAAGTAATCCTGGACAAGTGGGGCAAGATCAATATTCTGGTGAACTGTGCAGGCGGCGCGGTAAAGAGCGCGGCGATTCCCCAGGATCAGTTTGCTGACATTGAGGGGGACATGCTGAACTTCTTTACCACCGATATGGAAAATGTGCGCAAGGAGCTGGATCTGAATCTGTACGGCACTATGCTGCCGACCCAGATTTTTGGCGCCAGCATGGTGGGACAGGACAATGCTAACATCATCAACATCTCCAGCATGGGCGCTTACGGCCCGCTGACCAGAATTCCGGGATACTCCAGCGCAAAGGCAGCGATCTCCAACTTTACGGAGTGGGCGGCAAACTATTTTGCAAAGAGCGGTATCCGTGTAAATGCGCTGGCGCCCGGTTTCTTCCAGACGACACAGAATCATGCGCTGCATTTTAACCCGGACGGCACACCGACGCCCAGAAGCCAGAAGATCATTGACAGTACGCCTATGGGAAAATACGGTGATCCCGAGGATCTGATCGGCGCGCTGCTGTTTTTGGTCAGCCCCAAGGGCAGCAGCTTTGTGACAGGTGTGATTCTGCCTGTAGACGGCGGATTCCACTGCTATTTGGGAGTATAAAGCCCGCCTGACGGAAAATCTGAGGAAATTTTTTTAAAATAATGGTTGACATTTAGAAAAATACCATGTAGAATAACCATTGCTGTGGGAAACACGGCGGTGGTTATTCTCATGAAGATTGCGCATGGGGGTAACGGAAACTATTTATCAACTTCATACCTTCCAAATTTGTATGCGATAGCATACAATACATGCGATAGTGGCTCAGTTGGTAGAGCGCCACCTTGCCAAGGTGGAAATCGCGGGTTCGAGTCCCGTCTATCGCTTTTTTTATGCCCGCGGGCAGCGAGCCAGGCAGATGTGCCTAAGGCTTGCTTTTTTTTATTTTTCCCCGGCCCCACACCTTGGGTGGCTGGGCTTTTGGCGTGGGACTGCGGAAGAGCAGCCGTCCGAGAGCCTCCGCATTAAAGGGAAACAGGGGCCACAGGTAACTGAATCCGCCGAAAGTGGGTGTTGTGACAGCTGAGAGCAGAATGAGGGCGAGCGAGATCAAAAAGCCGGGCAGCCGGAAGAATCCCGTGGCCAGTATCATAATGATCCGGTACAGCCGCAGCCCGTCCGCAAACTCGGTTCCGTTAATGGAGAGGGAGGCCAGCATGGTCACAGCGGCATAGAACAGCACCTCGGAGGAAGCCCAGTGTAGACTTACTGCGATATCCCCGATGATCAGGCCGCTGATCAGGGACATGGAACCGGAAAATTTTCCCGAACTTAGAGAAGAAGAATACTTGAACAGATCCAGTAAAAATTCTACCGCCAGCACGTAAAAAAGCATTCTCTGAGGAGAAGTCTTTTCCGAGATCAGCTCCCATTTCAGGGACAGATCCGGATAATGGGCCGCAAACAGTAAGAACAAAGGCATGACAAGCAGACTCACCGGAATGCACAGTAACCGCACAAGCCGGAAGTAAGTGCCTACAGAGGGGCTGTTGTAGTAATCCTCCGGGCTTTGGGTAAACTGGAAAACGGTTCCGGGCAGGATCAGAACCAGAGGAGAGTTGTCCACAAGGATAAGGATATATCCCTCCAACAGGTAGCTGCAGGCCACGTCCGGACGTTCTGTGGTCTGAATGCTGGGCAGAGGGTTCCACCAGTGCTTTGGCAGGAGCATCTCCTCCAGGCTTTTAGCGCCCATAGTCAGGGAGGAAATCTGCAGGGAATCGATAGTTTCCGATATTTTTTGCAGCAGCGCCTTGTCTGCACGGTCTTCCAGGTATGCGATGGCTATGTCCGTTCTGCTTTCCGTGCCTGCGCCGTGCATGGAAAAGCAAAGTCTGGGCGATCGAATCCGCCGGCGGATCAGGTTTGCATTGAATAGAAGCGTCTCGACAAAACCGTCATGGGCGCCTTTTGTGATCTTTTCCAGATCCGGTTCCGAGATGCCTCTCGCCGGGTATGTGCGCACGTCAATGAGAATCGCCTGAGAAAATCCGTCGATCAACAGCGCGGCGGGCCCGCTGAGCACATTTCGGAACAGATCGTCCCAGGAATCGGTGAGACGCGCCTGCGCATATCCTATTTTTGCATTCAGGTAATCGGCGATATCCTCCACCCTGTCATTCAGCATGTACAAAGGATCCTGCAGGTCCGAGAAGATCTGCTGCAGGATTTCAGTCCTGCAAAAACCGTTGACGCCCAGGAAAAAGGCTTTTGTCTGTCCCAATGTCAGGGATCTGCTCATCAGGTCAAAGCTTTTTTCAAGTGGGAGATTGTCTCGGAGAAACTGTATGTTTTCGTCTAAGTTTGAGGATAGGTTCATAAATGAGCTCTCTTTCTGTGATCTGTTTTCAATTTTTCAGCGGCGATAGGTTTGACTCAGGCAGGACAGAAAATAGTAGTCTGTCAGGAGTTTATACGACAGGGATCTGTGCACATGATTTCCTGAAAGAGGAATTTTATGCACGATAGACGGATAGAATAGAGTATGTAGCGCGAAATGGGAACGCCATTCCGCGAAAAGGATCCCGCCGCTACAGAAACACCTGTATGAGGCTTAGACCGATTAGCAAGAGCCCGGAAATAGGATCCGCAAGATCGCCGATCAGCCTCAGCAGCCGGCTGCGTCCCAGGCTGCTGCCCAGAAGAAGGAACAGGATGGAACAAAGGCATGTGGCGGCTGCCGCGGGGAGCAGGGCAAGCCCGGCCATGCTGGCGCTGAGGCCTATCCCCAGATTGTTTACCGACAGAGAAAGACTTAAAAAGAGGACCTCTCCGGCGGAAAGGCGGGCGGGCTTTTGCTCCGCCAGTGTCAGGGCGGGGATTTTCTGGCGGTATAAGCGATCCGGGTCTGGGTGCCGCAGAACTTCCCACACCCACTTAAAAATATAGTAAATACCCAGAAGCATCAGGATCAGGCTTCCGGCGCAGCTGCTGATCAGAGGCGGCAGCAGAGGGGTCAGAGTGTGGCCGAAATAAATGGACAGGCAGGTGCCGAGAAGCGTGACCAGACTGATAAAGAGGTTCTGGGGCAGCCTGATCCGCACACCGCGCACACCGTAACTGACTCCCACTAACAGCGCGTCAAGGCTGGCTGACACGCCGAACAGGAGAGAGGGAACCAGCTGCATATGGCATCTCCCGCATTTCTATCAAGTTTCTATCTACTATATTCCGGGCGGCACAAAAGAGTGTTGTATTTTCGCCATATTATGATAAAATGTTCGCAAAGAAAGTCTTTTATCCTGGCCGGAGGTGGTAATATATGAGATTTGTATATCCTGAAGGAAAGCGAAAGGCGCTGACATTCAGCTATGATGACGGGCAAAGCTTTGACAGACGTCTGGCCGGACTGCTGCGCAGCGCGGGAATGAAAGGGACGTTTCACTTAAACTCGGGGAATCTGGGCCTGCTGCGGGGCGATGAGGTGTTCATCAGGGCGGACGAGCTGGCGGAGGTCTATGCAGGCCATGAGATCGCCTGTCACGGAGTGCAGCACAGAAATCCCACGACCCTTTCCCGCCAGCAGCTGCTGTTAGAGCTTCAGGAGGATCGAAAGACTCTGGAAAAGATCACAGGGCATCTGGTACAGGGAATGTCCTATGCTTTTGGGAATTATGATGATGAGACGGTTAGGATCGCACGTTCTCTCGGTATTCTTTATTCCCGCACTACCAGGGACACAGGCAGCTTTTTTCCGCCGGCTGACTTTCTGGAATGGCACCCCACCTGCCATCACGACAATGAATTGATGAAGCGGGCAGATGAGTTCATAGATATAGCGGGCTTTTATGAGCTCCCGGTGATGTATGTATGGGGGCACAGCTTTGAATTTGGCCGTTCCGGAGACTGGAGCGTGATAGAGGCCTTTGTGGAAAAAATGCAGGGCAGGGAAGATATCTGGTATGCCACCAATATGGAAATCTGCCGGTATGTGCTGGCGGCGAGGGCCCAGGAGTTTTCGGCGGACGGCCTCACCATGCATAATCCCACGGCTCTCAGTGTGTGGGTGAGCACAGGGACAGGGCTTTTGGAGATAGGCCCCGGAGAGACGAAGGATATCGGTGAGCGGTGAGGGAGAACGCAGGCTAGGGCAGCCGGATCTGTCAGCAGAGATGGCTTGGAGCGTCTAAGGACAGGAAAGATCCGCGGCCGGTTCAGAAACTTTGGTTCATGGGAATGAATATGGGAGGAGCACACATGACGGAAGAAATGACGATCATTGGTGAAGAGGCATACAGAGCGGCCAAAGAGCTTCTGGAGGCAGCCGGTATGGAGGAGGGACAGCTCTTTGTGGTAGGCTGTTCTACAAGCGAGGTGGGAGGCGCGGCTATCGGAACCTTTTCCAGTCCGGAATTGGCGGAGGTGGTGTTCGGAGGCATCTATCAGGCAACCCAGGAGGTGGGCGTTTACCTGGCGGCGCAGTGCTGTGAGCATTTGAACCGTGCGTTGATTCTGGAGAAAGAGGCGGCTCTGCGCTATGGCTGCGAGATCGTCAACGTGGTCCCTCAGCCAAAGGCGGGCGGTTCCTTTGCCACCGCGGCATATAAAGCCTTTGAACAGCCCGTGGCAGTGGAACATATCAAAGCCCATGCAGGCATGGATATCGGGGATACTCTGATCGGAATGCACTTAAAAGATGTGGCGGTCCCTGTGCGCATACGCACAAGGGAGATAGGAGACGCCCATGTGGTCTGTGCCCGTACCAGGCCGAAGTATATCGGCGGAGAAAGGGCAATATATGACAACAGTGTCAATTAATCGGGCTGCCGCAGGTTATCTCTGCCGGATACAGCCTCCTGGATCAGCTGCATGATTTTTCTGGTGGAATCTATCTGACCGCTTCTGTTCATGGCATCGGAAAAGGTCTGCCGGGAGAAGTAAAGCTCGTGGACCTTGTCTACCAGAAGCTCCGTTGTCAGATCATCTTCGTTCAGCACGATGGAAAAGCCCTGGGATTCAAAGGACTTGGCATTCAACAGCTGATCGCCCCGGCTGCTGGAGGCAGGGAGCGGGATTAGGATATTCGGCTTTTTCAGGGCTAAAAGCTCGCAGATCGCATTGGCGCCTGCCCGGGAGATCACAAGGTCTGCCATGGCGAACAGATCTTTCAGTTCGGCTTTTACATATTCAAACTGCTTGTAGCCGGGAGTATTTAAGAGCAGATTATCCATTTTGCCCTTGCCGCAGATGTGCACCACCTGATAATCCTTTAAAAGGACAGGCAGAGCCTCCCGAACGATCTTATTTACATTGGCGGCGCCAAGGCTGCCTCCGATCACCATGATTACGGGAGTATTTGCCGTAAAACCGCACATATTAAGTCCGGCCACCTTATTTCCCTGTAAGAGCTCGGAGCGTATGGGGGAGCCGGTGAGGACTGCTTTCTTTTCCGGAAGAAGTCTCAGTGTCTCCGGAAAGTTGCAGCAGACCTTTTCCGCTGCAGGAATACACAGCTTATTGGCAAGCCCCGGCGTCATATCCGACTCGTGTATAATACAGGGGACGTTCAGGGACGCAGCAGCGCGCACCACAGGGACACTGACAAAACCGCCTTTGGAAAACACTACGTCCGGGCGGTATTTTTTCAAAAATTTCCGTGCCTCGGCAAAGCCCTTGATCACCCGGAAAGGGTCTGTAAAATTTTTAATGTCAAGATAGCGGCGGAACTTTCCCGTGGCAATGCCCACATAAGAAATGTCAAAATCCTCTACCAGCTTTTTTTCTATGCCATCGTATGAACCCATGTATGTGATCTCAAAGCCTGCTTCTTTCAGAGACGGCAGCAGGGCAATATTGGGGGTAACGTGTCCGGCGCTCCCTCCGCCTGTAAGAACTATTTTTTTCATAGCGGCTTGCCTCTTTTATTTCATCTGTTACTTCTGATGCCCGAATTTACAGCATACTCTCTAAGGCCTGTGCAAGCTGGTCGGGGCAGGAGGTAGGCTTCATACCGCAGCGGATCCCTTTCAGGCGTTTGATGGCTTCCTCCGGCTTCATTCCCTTTACCAGGGCGCTGATTCCCTGCAGGTTGCCGTTACAGCCCCCTAAGAATTTTACGGAGTCGATCACGCCGTCTTTCAGCTCAATGTCAATTTCCTGGGAACAGGTCCCCTTTGTCTGATATTTCATAAAATCCGCCTTTCTCCATGCTTATGGTCAATTTATGTAATTTTAAAGCACATTATTCCTGCTTCTTTCTTATTCTATATTCGCCGGGTATTTTTGTCAATGAAAGGGAGGCGTGATTTTTGCAAAAAAAGGCAGCAGCAGGTAAAAATTTCGCGATGAGTTTTTCTATAAAATCAGGAATATCTAAGGTAAAATAAAAGTAATCCACCAGAAAGAGAGGTATGGTATGTTTGATATTTTTATGGAAGAAAAGATCGTTACAGTACTTATGCTGGCTTGTCTGGTGATAAGTCTGTTTCTGAGAGCGGCGCTGGGACTTCTCTACCACAATATGATAAGAGAGACCGATAATATGGCCTCCACAAATAACAAAATGTTAAAACAATGCAAGCTGAAATTCGCCAACTGCTATCAGCTGAGCAACGGTGTCTCCAATATTCCCATATTTGTGGACAAGTTCCTGGGACGGCTTTCTCTTGGGCCCCTGTCGTACAATATGATGTATCATCTTTCCGGACAGGCAATGCTTTTGTCGGTAGTGTTTTCCGGTGCAGGCATATGCCGGTGCATTATCCGGGGCAGGACGCTGGGAGATATCCTGCCCTTTTACATTGCCAGCTTTCTGGGGCTGTACCTGTATTTTTCCGTTTCGACAGTGGTGGATATCAGGGGGAAGCGGAGAATGCTAAAGGTGAACTTGGTGGATTATCTGGAGAATCACCTTTCCCCCAGGATCGATGTGACGAAACAGGATATGGAAATGCTGTACGGAGAAGAGGCCAAAAACAAAGTGTTCGGAGGAAAGCGGCGGCGGGGCCAAAAGGGTGAGATGCCGGACGCAGGAAGAGCCGCTGAGGGAAAGAAAGAGAAAAAGACCCTGGAACTGCTGCCGATGGGCAGAAAGCTTTCCCCGGAGGAAAGGAGAGATCTCCTAGCTGTGGCAAATGAATTTTCCGACAGCAGGAAGCTGTCGGAATCTGGCTGCGCAGGGAGTCCGGCCGCTGAAATGAGCCCGGCGGAAGAGGCTTCCAGGGAAGAGGAGCTGGAGACGCTGTTAAGAGAATTTTTTGCTTGAATTTACCGGGTATCTTTGCTACACTTAGGACAAACGCAGAATGTCTCTGAACTGCTTTACTGACAGACATAATGCCGAAAAAACATTAAAAGGAGCGATGGTATGAGCAGACAGGTAACTTTTGACTATTCCAAGGCCGCATCTTTTATCTCACAGGAGGAGATCGGCTACATGAAGAAGCTGGCGCTGGACGCCAAAGAACAGTTGGTCTCCAGGACCGGAGCGGGAAATGACTTTCTGGGGTGGATCGATCTCCCGGTGGACTATGACAAAGAGGAGTTTGCGAGGATCAAGGCCGCGGCTAAGAAGATCCAGGGTGATTCGGAAGTGCTTCTGGTGATCGGCATCGGCGGTTCCTATCTGGGTGCAAGAGCTGCCATCGAATTTTTAAGCCATAGCTTTTACAATATGCTTGACAAGGATAAGAGAAAAACGCCTGAGATATATTTCTGCGGCAACTCTATCAGCTCTACCTATCTGAAGCATCTGATAGATGTAGTGGGAGACAGGGATTTCTCCGTGAATATGATTTCCAAGTCCGGTACCACCACGGAGCCTGCCATTGCATTCCGCGTATTTAAGGAGATCCTGGAAAAGAAATATGGAAAAGAGGGCGCTGCCAGGAGAATCTATGCCACCACGGACAAGGCAAGAGGAAGCCTGAAGAACCTTGCTAACGAAGAGGGCTATGAGACGTTTGTGGTGCCGGACGATGTGGGAGGGCGCTTCTCCGTGCTGACCGCCGTGGGCCTGCTTCCCATTGCAGTAAGCGGCGCCGATATCGACAAGCTGATGGAGGGCGCTGCCAGCGGAAGAAAGCGCGCTCTGGAGAATGATTTTGAAGAGAATGACGCTCTGCAGTATGCGGCTCTGCGGAATATTCTGCTGCGCAAGGGCAAGAGTATTGAGATTCTTGCCAATTACGAGCCTGCCGTGCACTATGTGTCTGAGTGGTGGAAACAGCTGTACGGCGAGAGTGAGGGCAAAGATAAAAAGGGACTGTTCCCCGCAAGTGTGGATCTGACCACAGATCTTCATTCCATGGGACAGTTTATTCAGGACGGCGCAAGGATCCTGTTCGAGACGGTGATCAATGTGGAGACCTCCCGGGAGGAACTGATCATCGGCACGGAGCCTGTGGATCTGGACGGCCTGAATTATCTGGCAGGCAAAACGGTTGATTTTGTAAATAAGAGCGCCATGAACGGAACGATCCTGGCGCATACCGACGGCCAGGTGCCTAACTTTATGATCAATGTCCCGGAAGTGAATGAATTTTATCTGGGCGAGCTGTTCTACTTCTTCGAGTTCGCCTGCGGTGTCAGCGGTTATCTGCTGGGCGTGAATCCTTTCAACCAGCCCGGCGTGGAGAGCTATAAGAAAAATATGTTTGCTCTGCTTGGCAAGCCCGGCTATGAGGCACAGAGAGAGGAACTGCTGGCAAGACTGAAATAATCGGCAAAATCCCTGGGAAAGGGCTTCGGAAGACCTGCGGAAGAATACTTCCGCAGGCCTTTCTGTGAGGGCCGGAGATTTATTCCTGCGGCATATGGATCTATATATGGCGGGAAATGCCTGTAGGAATGCCAGATCAAAGATGCCGGTCATGGCGCGTCACGCCCGGCAGAATGTGAGGAAGTATGAAAATTGTAATTTTAGAGCGAAACAGCGTGGGGACCGATGTGCCGGTAGACTGTATCGGTGAACTCGGCGATGTGACTGTGTATCGGAATACGGTAACGGCAGAGGAAGTAAAAGAACGCATTCACGATGCGGATATTGTCATCGCGAACAAGTCGCCGCTGAATGAAGAAACGCTGAAAGACGCGGCAAATGTGAAGCTGATCTGTGAATTTGCCACAGGCTATGACAACTGCGATGTGGAGTACTGCAGCCGCAGGGGGATCAGGATCGCCAACGTGCGGGATTACTGTACAGGCATGGTGGCCCAGCATACCTTTGCACTGGCATTGGCGCTGAGCCAGAAGCTGATCCATTATGACAACTATGTCAAGTCTGGGGAATACAGCGCACAGGATAGATTTTCCAATTTTGATCTGCCCTTTACGGAGCTGGAGGGAAAGACCTGGGGCATTGTGGGCATGGGAAATATCGGAAAGCGGGTGGCAAAAATCGCATCGGCTTTTGGCTGCAGAGTGATCTTTTATTCCATTACCGGAAATAGCACGTGTACGGAGTACCAACAGGTAGATCGGGATACCCTGTTTCGGGAGAGCGATTTTCTGTCCCTGCACTGCCCTCTCAGCAGCCTTTCCAGAAATCTGATTGACAGCACAGCGCTGAAGAAGATGAAGCGGACGGCAGTGCTTATCAATGTGGCAAGGGGGCCCGTGGTAAATAATGCCGATCTGTATGAGGCGCTGATATCGGGTGAGATCGCGGCAGCAGGGCTGGACGTGGTGGAGAAAGAGCCCCTGGAGGAAAGCAATCCGCTGAGCAGGCTGAAAGACAGCAGCAGACTGATCATTACGCCTCATCTTGCATGGGCCAGTGTGGAAGCCCGTACCCGGTGCGTGGAAGAGGCCTGCGAAAACATTAAGGCCTTTTTGAACGGCCAGGAAAGAAATATGGTAAACTGACAGAACGGGGTTGACAGCAGGCCTGAATCATTGTATGTTAGGGAAAGCTTCGGGAAATGGGTTCAGAGCTTACGGACGGAGAAGAGAGATGATAGAAAAGATAAAAGCGCTTTGCGCAAAATATGAGGAGATTATCGCGTACCTGATCGTCGGAGTGCTCAATACGATCGTGTCCTGGGGAGCCTGGTTTGCGCTGGCATATACGGTTATGGATCCCCAGATAGTCTGGCAGAATGTAGCACTGAGCATTGTATCCTGGGTGGTAGGCGTTCTGTTCGGCTATGTAATGAACCGGAAATATGTGTTTAAGAGCACGGAACCGAATGTCCTGAAAGAATTTCTGCAGTTTACCGGCGGAAGAGTATCTACAGGCATTCTGGATCCGGTGATGATGGTGCTCTTAGTAAATATCCTGCATATCAATGAAGCTTTTTCCAAGATTTTTGTCTCTGTTCTGGTCATGATCGGGAATTATGTGCTGAGCAAGCTTTTTGTATTCAAAAAGGGAAAGACGGAATAAAGCCAAAAAGGTCCGGAATTTAAATATTCCGGACCATTTCTTTTACCAGTGCAGCCGAATGTCTGGCAGCGGCGGCTTCAAAGACAGGATATTCCATTTCCGAGCTGTCATCTGCCTTGTCAGAGATGGCGCGGATAATGATAAAAGGGATCTGATTCAGGTAGGCGCTCTGAGCGATGGCGGCTCCTTCCATTTCCGTGCAGTCACCGGCGAACTGTTCGATAAGGCGTTTCTTCACCTCTTTGCTGGAAATGAACTGATCGCCGCTTACCACTCTGCCAAAAACGGCCCGGATATCAGAGTTTGTTTTTTCACAGGCCGCCTTTGCAAGTTCGGCTAAGCGTCTGTCTGCCGGAAACTCCCGGCGTCCAAGCTGAGGGACTTCGCCCGGCTGATAGCCGAAAATGGTCGCATCTACATCATGATACAGAGCGTCCGTGGAGATCAGAATATCGCCGATATTCAATTCTGCATTCAAAGAGCCCGCAACGCCTGTATTGATTATGTGCGTGACCTGAAACAGATCTGCCAGCAGCTGTACGCACATAGCGGCGTTTACCTTGCCCACCCCGCTGCGGACGATGACCACATTGGCGCCGCTTAAGGTTCCCTCGAAAAATTCCATTCCGGCCTTTTTTTCCACCTTTGAGACCGTCATTTCTGCTTTCAGAGATTCCACTTCCAGTTCCATAGCGCCGATAATTCCGATTTTACTCATATTCTGAATGCTCCTGTCTATATTGTTCTGCCGTGAGGGCGTTGTGTGGCTGACAAAAATCACAGGGGGAGGATCTATGCCCTGATAATGTCCTGATAAGTTTACTGAGGATAGATCAGTCTGCTGTCATCTATGCGGTCAAGAACTTCCTCCAGATATTTTTTTGCTAGGTATTTTGCCATTCCCAGGTTCATATCCAAATAATTGCCGCAGTCTTTCGGGTCCGCTCCGGGAACCTGTCCCTCAAAATCCCGGATAAATTCGTACATTTCCCTGATCAGGGGCACAATGTCCCGGGAGCTGAGATCGCCCGCAAGCAGCAGATAGAAGCCTGTGCGGCAGCCCATAGGGCCGAAATAGATCGTCCTGTCCTTATACTGGGGATGATTGCGCAGGAAAGTTGCGCCAAGGTGTTCGATCGTATGGACCTCGGCGGTATTCATGACGGGTTCTTCGTTGGGACTGGTCATGCGCAGATCAAAGGTTGTGATCACTTCGGCGCCGACAGTATCCTTTCGTGACACATATATTCCGGGCTGGAGTTTTATGTGGTCGATGGTAAAGCTTGCTATTTTTTCCATATTTGAAATCCTTTCTGTGGCAACTTTTCTTTTTGCGTATTCAGTATACACTAATTTGACAGGAAAGAAAAGCCGGACACTTGACAAAAGCGGAAAATTTTTTTATGATCGGATTATGAAGTTAGGGAAGACTAACAGATGTAGTATAGCAATACGGGGATAAATGAGAATGGGAGGGATCTCAATATGGCGACAGTAATTATCATTGCAGGATTGTTTTTGATTAGCGTTTATGCAGCGTTCAGCTACCGGAAAAAGCTTTCCCAGGGGTGCTGCGGAGGCGGCGATACGGTAAGGAGGCAGGGGCCGGCAGATTCGGATCTGTCTCACTATCCCTATGTTTATAAGGTGGAGATAGAGGGCATGACCTGTAAGAATTGTGCCGTTCGGGTGGAGAACGCGTTCCATGCCGCAGGAGAATTTTACGCAAGGGTAAATCTGGGCAGGAAGACTGCTCTGGTCAGGGCTAAGGCGGAAACGCCGGAGGAGGTATTGAAAAAAATCGTTGTCAGGACCGGCTATGATGCGGTGAAAGTAGAGCGGCAGTAAAAAACAGGGCAGCTCATGGATGCCGCCCTGCTCCTCATTCTTCATGATTCCGGAATTTTTATTACCCGAAATATCTCTTCAACAGTCCCTCGAACGCCTTGCCGTGTCTGGCCTCGTCTCTTGCCATTTCATGTACGGTGTCGTGGATCGCGTCCAGACCAAGATCCTTTGCCCTCTTGGCAAGATCGGTCTTTCCGGCGGTAGCGCCGTTCTCGGCATCCACTCTCATCTCCAGGTTCTTCTTGGTAGAATCGGTAACAACCTCACCCAGCAGCTCTGCGAACTTTGCAGCATGCTCGGCTTCCTCGTAAGCAGCCTTCTCCCAGTACATACCGATTTCCGGATAGCCCTCTCTGAAAGCTACTCTGGACATTGCAAGATACATGCCGACTTCAGAACACTCGCCATCAAAGTTTGCCCGCAGATCTTTCAGGATATCTTCGGGAACTCCCTTTGCGACTCCTACCACGTGCTCGGCAGCCCAGGTCTTCTCACCGGACTGAGCCGTGAACTTTTCAGCGGGAGCATGGCAGATCGGGCACTCGGCCGGCGCTTCGTCTCCTTCGTAAACATAACCGCATACCTGACATACAAATTTCATAGTGTTTTCTCCTTTACTGGATATTTAGTACTCTTTAGATTATAAGAATTTTAATCCGGGCCTGTCAACAGCTTTTACTAAAATTTTACAACTTCGCGAAGTTTAGATTTTTTTAATGATATTATCCCGTACAATTTACACTTTTGGTGCAAATATGTGGTAAGATATAGATGTATAAGAGGGGAAGCCGCCTTACGGATCGGGCGGAAATTGCTGAGGAATGTCATGAAATTCAAGACAAGGCTTAGAGTCACGCTGATCATCATAATTGTACTGCCGCTGGTATTGATAACTCTCGCTTTCTGCGGGATCGGACTTTATCTGACCGGCGCCCAGAGGGAAATGCCTTTCGGCAGAATGACAGACGTGTCGGAAAATATGCAGGATGTCGCTGACATCACGGAGGAGATTTATCAGGTCCTGCTGGAACAGGCCAGAAAGGATCCGGCGAAGCTGGCGGACAGGGAATATCTGGAACAGGTAAGCTCTCAGATTATGCGGCGGGCCACTTATATCATCGTATGCAGGGGAGAAGAGATCTATTATACTGGAAATGAAGAAGCGGCCAGGATCATTCTGCCGAAGCTGCCGGGCTATGGCGAGGGAGAGACCTCGGAGGATTCCGGCATTTACTATGACGAATATAATAAATTTGTAAAAAAGATCGACTTTCTGTTTCCGGATGGGAGCCAGGGCAGGGTGTTCGTGGTTTCCCGCGTGAATGTGCTGATCTCAAGACATCTTCTGATAGATATGGTCGTGGCGATCCTCCTGATCCTGATTTTTACGGGAATCATGCTCACACAATGGATCCACAAGAGTGTGTTCGATCCCATCAGCGAACTGAACGGCGCCATGCAGGAGATCAAGGACGGAAATTTTGAGTATGCTCTGGAGACGGACGTCAAGGGCGAGATCGGAGACCTCTACCGCAATTATGAGGACATGCGGCTTCGCCTGAAAGAGTCCACGGAGGAAAATAAAGAGCATGAGAAACAGAACAAGGAGTTTATCAGTAATATCTCCCATGATCTAAAGACGCCCATCACTGCTATCAAGGGATATGTGGAGGGAATCATGGACGGCGTTACCAACACGCCGGAGAAGATGGACCGCTACATCAAGACCATATATAACAAAGCCAATGATATGGAACGTCTGATCAATGAATTGACATACTATTCCGGCATTGACAGTAACAGGATTCCTTATAATTACCACCGCATTGATGTGGCAGACTACTTTGGAGACTGTGTGGAAGAGGTGGGACTGGATCTGGAGTCAAAGAATATCCAGTTAAATTATACGAATCTGGCTCAGCCCGGCACGCTTGTCATCGCAGATCCGGAGCAGATGAAAAAGGTGATCAATAATATCATCAGCAACAGCGTGAAATATATGGATAAGTCCCACGGCATCATAGATATCCGCATACTGGATGAGACGGACTCCATACGGGTGGAGATCGAAGACAACGGAAAGGGCATCGCCCAGAAAGATGTGCCCAGGATATTTGAGCGTTTTTACCGCACAGATGCATCGCGGAATTCCGCTCAGGGCGGAAGCGGCATTGGGCTGTCCATTGTAAAAAAGATCATCGAGGATCACGGAGGATATATCTGGGCTACCAGCAAAGAGGGAGAGGGCACCTGTATCCATTTTGTACTGAGAAAGTATATTGAACTGCAGTCGGAAAAAGAAAAGCGGACATAGAAGAATTTCATCAAAATATGCCTGAAAGGGCAGAGCGGAGGCTGACATGAGCAGAATTTTGATCGTAGAAGACGAAGTAGCCATTGCGGATCTGGAGAAAGACTACCTTGAGTTGAGCGACTTTCAGGTAGACATATGCAATACAGGGGACGAGGGGCTGGAAACAGCTCTGAACGGTGAATATGATCTTGTGATCCTGGATCTGATGCTGCCCGGCATGGATGGTTTTGAGGTCTGCAGAAAAATAAGAGAAGAAAAGAACATTCCTATCCTCATGGTATCTGCGAAGAAAGACGATATAGACAAGATCCGCGGGCTGGGACTGGGCGCAGACGATTACATGACAAAGCCTTTCAGCCCCAGTGAGCTGGTGGCGAGAGTAAAAGCCCATCTGGCGCGCTATGAGAGGCTGGTAGGGACCAACCAGAAACCGCAGAATGATATTGTGGAGATCAGAGGGATCCGCATTGACAAAACAGCCAGACGGGTGTATGTAGATGGCGTGGAGAAAGCCTTTACCACCAAGGAGTTCGATCTGCTGACGTTTCTGGCGGAAAATCCCAATCATGTTTACACGAAGGAAGAGCTGTTCCGTGAAATCTGGGATATGGATTCTATCGGGGATATTGCCACCGTTACCGTGCATATCAAAAAGATCCGGGAGAAGATCGAAGCGGATACGGCTAAGCCCCAGTATATTGAGACAATATGGGGCGTTGGCTATCGGTTCAAGGTGTAAAACGGATTTTGGCGCACACAGACGGAGCCGGGCGGAGATAGGAAAAATCTCTGCCCTTTGTTTTTGTCTGGGGCAGCGGATCGACTGCAGCAGGAAGTAAACTGAAAAAACAGTAGTATAAATTAAGACAATGTGTTATCATGATTGAAAAGAAACGTAACTGCCTGTTTCTGCGGGGGAATCGGTTCTAAAGGGAGGATCGACAGAAAAGAGGTGTCAGTATGATCAACGGAAACAGCGGAATTTTAAGGAAAACGGATGAGCAGCAGCTCCAGAAAGAGCTCCGTATGCAGAAGAACCTTAGAGTCCTTCATGCGGAGAGGGATTTCGGACTTCCCTATTCTATCAGCTATTTTCGGCAGTATCGGCCGGAAATGGTAGAGCAAAAATGGGAAAAGGATCTGAACAAGCTGAAAAGTATATTGAATCAGTATGAAAGCGAGATGCCGAAAAACCGGGGAACGGTCTGAAGCCAGGGCACGGCAGTCTGGGAAAGGCAGGGCGGACAATGTTTCCGGAGGAATTTCTAAATAGAATGAGGCATCTGCTGGGAGATGAGTACGGGGAGTTCGTACAGGCGCTTCAGGGAGAGCGCTATTATGCTCTCCGGATGAATCCCCTGAAGCAGCGGGGAAGCGTGTCCGGAATCCAAAAAGAAAGGGAAGCGGGCAGAGTGCCCTGGGCGGAATGGGGATACTATTATGATTCGGGAGCTCAGCCCGGGAAGTATCCGTACCACGAGGCAGGAGTATATTATATCCAGGAACCCAGTGCTATGGCTCCGGCAGAGCTTTTGGAAGCGCAGCCTGGGGAGAGGGTACTGGACTTATGCGCAGCCCCCGGGGGAAAAAGTACTCAAATCGCCGGTAAAATGCAGGGAAAGGGTATCCTGTTATGCAATGAGATCCAGCCTGCCCGCGCTAAGGCACTGTCCGAAAATATAGAGCGCCTTGGCATCTGTAACGCCTGTGTCACTATCGAACCGCCGCAGCGGTTAAAGGAAGCGTTCCCGGAATATTTCGACAGAATCCTTGTGGATGCGCCCTGCTCCGGGGAGGGAATGTTCCGAAAAAATGCCGCGGCCTGCGGGGAGTGGGATTCCCAGAGTGATGTTCTGTGCGCACAGCGTCAGAATGAAATACTGGACGATGCGGCGGAAATGCTGCGTCCCGGCGGAAGACTGGTGTATTCTACATGCACGTTTGCCCCTCTGGAAAATGAGGGAAGTATCAGCCGTTTTCTGCAGAGGCACCGGGAATTTCAACTTCTGCCCATCGATAAAAAGAAATTCGGCGGAGGCTGTGACGGTGTCCCGGAGTGGGGAGACGGCAGCCCCGAATTAAAATACACGCTGCGGCTGTGGCCTCATAAGGTGCATGGGGAGGGGCATTTTGCGGCAGTCCTGCAAAAGGCGGGAGACAGGGGAAGCCTGATGCCCCCAGGCGGAACAGTCACAGGGATATCCGAAAGGGAATTGGGCGATTTTCAGGCGTTCTGCCGGGAAAATCTGCATCTGCGCGGCGGAGACTTTGCGGAAGAGGTCTGCAGAGCGGTCGGCCTGCGGGATAAGCCGGTCTTTTTACGCTTCGGAGCGAATTTATACCTTGCGCCAGGAGATATGCCTGCAGTCAAGGGAATCAGGACGCTCCGTCAGGGACTGCATCTGGGGGAGCTGAAGAAGAACCGTTTCGAGCCCTCCCACGCGCTGGCGCTGGCCCTGAGTCCGGATCGTGCTGTCCATACGCTCTGCCTTGACGCGGAGGATCCATTGGTGTATGACTATCTGAACGGAATGACCTTTAGCGCAGGGGGCGAAAAGGGCTGGTACCTGATCTGTGTGGACGGATATAGTCTGGGCTGGGGCAAATTGGCGGGAGGTATTATGAAAAACCATTATCCGCGGGGGCTAAGGATCGTGTGAGAGGTTTCCGGCCGTTGGCAGATGCAGCAGGATCAGGGTATGGGACCGGGGGAAAAGCATTGAAGACAGAAATCCTTTATGAGGATCAGGATATCATAGTAATACGCAAACCGGCGGCGCTGGCAGTCCAGACCGCCTGTATCGGACAGGCCGATGCAGTCAGCGAA
>CANRMK010000003.1 GCA_947631715.1 uncultured Acetatifactor sp. | reverse complement strand
ATACAACTTTTCTCCCTGTTTTTCTGCCACATTTTATCAAAAGTCACTCTTGTTTCTACTTATTACATGTGATACAATCAAAGTAATTCTAATGGTGGGGTATTATGCACCTTTTTACGTATCCCTGCCGCATATAGCGAAATACAGGAAAAACGGATTTTTCCTGCGTTTTCTGCAGACTGGCTGCTGTATTCACGGAAGAAAGGAGGCGCGGTAATGAGTTCTGTGCTCAGCGCGGTGTATAACAATTATCTCACCGCTTATACCCCTAAGACCGTTACGCGGTATGACACCCATAAAAAAAGCGAGCTTCGCAGCATATACAACTCTATTGTCAAAATGAACCGGGACGCCCCCTGGTATCTTCCTGTTACCAGTAAGGCTACCCAGAATTATGCCGTTGACCTCAAGGAGAATGCCCGCGAGCTGCACAATACCATTGCCCAGCTGGGAGGCCTGGAGGAGAACGGGCTGTTCAGCAAAAAGAGCGCCTATTCCTCCGATACGGAAGTCGCTATCGCTTCCTACATCGGTCCAAGGAATCCGGAGGGACCCTCGCCCAGCCTGGAACTGAGCGTACAGTCACTGGCTTCCTCTCAGGAGAATCTTGGGCTGTTCCTGCCCGATGAAAAGGTAGATCTGCCTGCCGATACCTATTCCTTTGATATCGGCATTAACGATATGAACTATGAATTTCAGTTTTCCGTGGGTGAGGACGAGACGAACCGCGACGTGCAGAACCGCCTGGCGCGTCTGTTGAACAATTCCTCCATCGGCGTCAAAGCAGATGTGGTGGAATCAGAGGGCCGCTCCTCTCTCCGTCTGACCTCGGAGGCCACAGGGCTTCCCGCCGGAAAGGACCAGATCTTCACTGTCAGCGACAGCCATACAAGCAAAACTGCCGGCACTGTTCAGTATTTTGGCCTGGACTATGTCAGCCGCCAGGCCGCAGATGCGCATGTAATGATAAACGGAAACGAGAAAGTCACCTCCTCCAACCGTTTTACCGTAGGCAAGCTGTTCGAGATCAATCTAAAGGGCATCAGTCCCGACGACACCTCCGTTCAGATCGGCCTCAAGACGGATATGGAGTCGCTGGCCGACAATATCTCTCATCTGATCGGCGGATACAACGACTTTATGAAAGCGGCTTCCTCCTACCTGGACACCCAGCAGCGGAGCCGTCAGCTTGTGCAGGAGTTAAAGGGCATTGCCCTCGTATACGGCAGCCCGCTGGAATCCATCGGACTGACTATGTCGGAGGACGGGACGCTGAACATGGACGGTGATATGTTCCGCCAGGCAGCCCAGCAGTCGGAGGACATTTCCCAGACATTCGGCTCCATCAGGAATTTTTCCGACATGCTCCTGAGAAAGAGCGATCAGGTATCGCTGAATCCCATGGATTATGTGGACCGCACCATGGTGGCTTACAAGAATCCGGGGCATAACTTCATCAGCCCCTATTCCACCAGCGCCTATACCGGAATGATGTTCAACGGATACTGCTAAAGAACTTCCGCGGCCAGCTTTAAGGCCTCGGCGATCACCTTGTCCATATCGTAATACCGATACATTCCCAGTCTTCCGCCAAAGAGCACGTTCCGCTCGGCCCTGGCCAGTTCGGCATACTGCTCGTACAGCCTGCTGTTCTGCTCGTCATTGACGGGATAGTACGGCTCGTCCCCCCGCTGCCAGGATACCGGATATTCCCTCGTGATCACGGTATCCGGCTGCGTGCCGAACTCAAAATGCTTGTGTTCTATGATCCGGGTATAGGGAACGGACCGTTCCGTATAGTTTACGACCGCGTTGCCCTGGTAGTTGTCACAGCCCTCCAGGGTTTCCTCCTCGAACCTTAAGGAGCGGTACTGCAGTTCTCCCAGCCTGTAGTCAAAATATTCGTCTATCATGCCGGTATAAAGCACCCTTGCAAAAGTATCCGGCTCCTCTTTTCTTTTATTCTCTGCCATAAATTCCCGGTAGCTGACCCCTAAGCGCACCGGAGCCTCCACAGGCGCCAGCAGCTTTTCAATGATCTGCGTGTAGCCGCCTATGGGAATTCCCTGATAGCGGTCCGTAAAATAATTATTGTCGTAGGTAAAGCGCACCGGAAGCCTTTTGATGATAAAGGCCGGAAGCTCAGTGCAGCTTCTTCCCCACTGCTTCTCCGTATACCCCTTTACCAGCTTTTCATACACGTCCCGGCCTACCAGGCTGAGGGCCTGCTCCTCCAAGTTCTCCGGATCTTTCACGCCGGCCTCGCTGCGCTGCCGTTCAATGATCTCCCGGGCCTCCTCGGGCGTCCTGATCCCCCACATCCTGCTGAAAGTGTTCATATTAAAGGGAAGATTGTAGAGCTCATCCCCGTACACAGCCACCGGCGAATTGATATAATGGTTAAATTCGGCGAACTGATTTATGTAATCCCATATTTTTTGATCGGATGTATGAAAAATATGGGCGCCATACTTATGCACCTGTATTCCGCTTTGGCTCTCTGTGTAGATATTTCCGCCCACATGGCCGCGCCTGTCGATACACAGGCATTTTTTCCCGGCTGCCGACGCCTCATGGGCAAACACAGCCCCGAAAAGCCCGGTCCCGACGATCAGATAATCATACTTCATTTACTCTTTTTCCCTTTGGCTCTATACTTGTCGATCTGGACAAAATCATCCATCAGCTCCAGGATCTTATCTCTCCCGGCCTGATTGAGCTTTACATAATACTGCATCACCCTGTTCTCCAAAAGCTGTGCTCCCAGCGAAGCATCCCGCTCCAGAGACGAAAAGTCCACAGGATTCAGGCTCAGCTTATCGCACATCCTGATCACCGTGCCGTAAGCCATCCCCTCGATCCCGCGTTCCAGCGCCGTCACCAGCGTGCTGTATGGAATTCCCATTTCCAGCGCGAACTGTCTTACGCTGCGGTACTGCTTCAGTATCTCTTTCTTCAGGATTTCTGCTTTTGTCATCTTCTTTTCCTCCATACATTATGCCTTAAATTTATCTGCATGGATACTATACGATATACCGTGCATATTTGCAAGTGCAAATCTGCATCAAAAAGCTTTATTTTTGGCGGAACAAAAGGAAACGGACGGCCCCATTTAAGGCCGTCCGTGCAATTATTTTTTCCGATCCATGAACTGAGGCAGAACCACTGAAGAGCGGTTCATGTTCTTGTAGTAGTCATACGCTGCCTTGGAGCTCTTTCGGCCCTTGCGGATCTCGTCTTTCTCCCTGCGGAAGAAATCCTCGATCAATTTCTTGTTCCGGGCCTCCTGCGCCTGAATGGCAACGCTGGTCTCTGTGACCTGGGTCACAAGCTGCTGCAGGCGTCTGATCTGCTCCTTGTATCTCTCCCGGCCGTCTCCCTCCAGTTCTTTCGCTGTCTTGGCATACAGGCTCTCAAATCCCTGATCCAGCGCAGTCACCTTATCGATCAGCTTTCCCTTTTCCTCTACATATTCGTCAAAGCGATCCATATCCACACTGCCGCTTTGGAATATTTCCTGCTGCTTCAGATTATACTCCTGTATCTCCGCCATGACCTGAAGCTTTTTCTGCAGGCTTTCTTCCAGGATAGTCAGATAATTAGCCGTCATACCGTCCCTTTCTCCCTGTTGATCCTCATGACCTCTTTCCATGTGTCCCGCATACTGCGCAGGTGTCCATTCACTTCCTCCAGGATCTCCTTATCCTTTTTGATGTTTGCCTCGATCAGTCTCTGGCTCAGATAAGAATACACCCTCTCAAAATCTTCCGACACCTGATATTTCATGTCCAGCGTCTGCCGGAAATAATCGATGATCCTCTCCACTTTGATAATGTGAGTATGCGCTTTCTCCACATCTTTCTGCTCTACAGCAAGGATCGCTATATTGCAGAACTTGATGGCTCCGTCATAGAGCATCAGTGTCAGCTCCATCGGGGAAGCCGTCAGCACCTTGCTGTTATTGTATTGTGCATATGCACCGGGTAAAGCCATTTTCAGCATCCTGCCTTTCTGTCCTCAAAATCCGTTTTCTCAACCACCCAGTAAAGCCGTCACCGCGCTTGCATTGCTCTGCAATTTGGACATTGCAGTTTCCATGTCGGCGAATTTTGCATACCATTTATCCTCATAATCCGCAAGCTTCTTTTCCAGATCCTTGATCTTTGCAGTATAGTCATCGTACTCTTTCTGCATCTTGACGTCTTCATAGACCGTAAAGGAGGAGCTGTACTCCGTCTTCTTCATCTTATCGCCGATCTCAGAGTACAGATTCCTGGAAAGGCCTACAAAGAAATCGATCACCGTCTGGGGGTCGTTTGCGATCATGGACTTGAGCTTGTCTGTTTTCCCCGAAGTGCTGGTATCATCCGGGTCGCCGTCAATATGGTAAGCATTGTGCTCGTTTTCGGCGGCCGTGAAATAGCTCAGGGTCTCAATTCCAAAATCGGAGAGATACATCATTTTCCCATTTACGGAAACGCCCTGCAGCATCAGCTCTTTCATGGCGTTGGAAACAGTTCCCAGGGTATCGTCCCTGCGGAGCAGCGCGTCCTTGATCTTCTTCTCCCACTCTTCCACCTCGGTGTCGGACATGGCGTCCTTTTCCTCGTCCGTAAGCGGTTCATACCCTCTGGCGGAATCGGCATTGTAGAGCTTATCCATCTCATTGATCAGCTCGTTATACTCCTTGAAGAAGTTCTTGATCATGTCATAAATGCCGTCAGTGTCGTCCTGGGTAGTGATCGTCACCGTCTCGTTCTCCGCCGTAGTGGCGTTCACCGTAAGGGTCAGGCCATTGATCTCGAATGTATTCTTGGAGCCGGTGTATTCCACGCCGTTCAGCTCGATCACCGCATCGGATGCAGCCGTCTTGGAAGCGCCTGATGCCGCAGCGGCATCGCGGATCCTGCTTATCATCTTTCCGGCTTCCTCCGCTTCCGTCTCCGCCTCCTGCTTCACAGTCTGTTCCACTTCCTGCTTTTCGGCCGCGGTAAGCTCCATGGCGCCGTCAACGCCCTCCTGCAGCCGTCCTGCCACATCGCTGGCAGCCGCCTCATTCTCGCTCAGGCTGCTGCTCCATGTGGCCAATTCCCCGTATTGCTTTCCTTCCTCCGGCTTACCTGCCTCGGATGCCACCAGCGCATCTACTTTTGCCTTGACCGCTGCCGGATCGCTCATATCCACACCGGCAAATTCACTGGCATACGTGGTAGCTGCCAAATCCTTGATCTGATCCATCAGGCCGGACTTCTGGTCTGCCAGCTCCGCCTGTCTTGCAGTCAGCTGAGCCAGTCTGCTCTCCAGCCTTCCGGGCAGTCTCTCCGCGGCTGCATTGTCCTTATTGTCGATAATGCTCTGATACTGCGCTATGGCGGCGTCGTTCTCATAGCAGAGGCCGAGATCCTCCAGCATGGACAGCCCATTGAGGTTCCCTGCGGAAATGGAAAAATCGTTCTCCACGCCTGTGTCCTTTGCGGCCACATAAAATCTCTGGTTCGTCGCGTCAAAGGAGGCATTCACCCCCGCATCCTTTAAGGAGCTCACAAACTCCCCGATGGTCGTTGCACCGGTGACCTCGATCGTCTTCTCTTCACCGCCCACAGTGACCTTGATGGAGCCCTTGTCGCTGAAATCATAGCCCAGCGCGGACAGCCTCGTATCCGCAGTGTACCCTTTCTTGCCGTCTCCCAGCTTTCCGCCGGTCAGATAACCCGACTTTGCCATCTGTTTCACTTTCAGGCTCTGAACGCTGTTCATGGCTCCGTCGCCGGTGATCACACTGACTACATTGCTGTTGGATACCTTTGTGGTCTTCTTTAAATAGGAGCTTTCAAAGCGCAGATTGCTCAGAGTCCCGTCATAGAGCTTCTTGATCTTGCTGTTCAGCGTCTTCCAGGCCTCCTGGGTCCACTGCAGCTTTTTCTGGGCTTTTTTGGCATCATCCACCTTGGTCCGCTTGGCCATGACCAGCTGCTCTATAATGCTTTCTGTGTCCATACCGGACACCAGTCCGCTTAATCTCATCGGCATAATGATTTCCTCCTGTTTTCTATCCTCTATCTCTTCTCGTCCACCAGAATACCTGCCAGCTCCCAGACCTTAGCGATCATATCCAGAGTCTTCTCAGGAGGAAGCTCCTTGATCACTTCCTTCGTCGTCTTGTCTAAGATCTTGATCGTAACGCGGTTGGTATCCTCATGAATGCCAAACACCGCTTCCGTATTCTGCATATTGCGGTTCAGCTTCTCTACAGCCTTGCGGATCTGTTCATGGCTGGGCTGCTGGTCTTTGTTCTCGCTGTTGTCGGCCTGCCCTTTCCCATTGGCGTTCTCCACAACGTTAGTCGTCCTGTCAACCTGCTCCGCAGCCTGTACGCTGCTGTCGGAATTCTCCGGTTTTTCCGTCTGTACAGGGGCCTGGGGCTTCTGCACTACACTTCCCTGTGCCTGTACAGTCATTACACTTGAAATAGGTTCGATCGTCATTTCCTCCACCTCCATGTGAAAATCTGTTTCTCGTTTCCTTTCCGTCCGCATAGGCAGCCGGAAATATGTATCTAGTAATTTTATCGGATTCCGCTCTCAAAAAATTAACAGGGAAGTACAAAAATTTTGTGCTTCCCTGCCTTTTTTATAAAAGTATCCCTGATGCTTGATATGCCGGCCGTATGCGCCGGATCCTGCGCCTCTCAGCCAAGGAGATTTTTCAAAGCCTCCATGCCGTCCGCGCTGACCGCTTCCCTGGTAGCGTCCTGAATCTGGAGATAGACCTCCTTGCGGTACACGGGAATCTCCTTTGGGGCGGCGATCCCGATCTTTACCTGCTCGCCTTTCACCTCAAGGACGGTAATTTCAATGTTGTTGTTGATCACGATCGCTTCATTCTTTTTTCTGGATAGAGCCAGCATGCTACTCACCCGCCTTTCTCGCCTGCAGAATATCGTAGACGGGGAATTTCACAGGGTAATTGCCTCTTTCTATAATGACCTGGCACGCCTTATGCTCCTCCACGTTGATCACAAAAGGCCCCTGCAGATTCACGCTCATCTTTGTCAGGTCGCTGGGCACTGTCACCGTCACCAGAACCAGAATGTTTTCCGGCGTGATATGTCCCGCGCTGGCCAGCAGCTCATCGTCCACCTCAGGGTCATAATCCTGCTTTACGATCAGAGGATCCATCACAGGCATCGCAAAGGCAGGCTCATCAAGAGACTGCAGAAAACGGATTCCAGCGCCGGTCCCTTTTTCCTCATCGTGGAGCAGTGCGAACCGCTTTAATTCGGGAAATCCGATGATACCGTTCTCAAAAGTGATGATCTTCTCGTCCGCAATCTCGATCTCTCCGAAAATCTTTGTGTCAATTTTCATAATTTGCACCATGCCTTTCCGTATATTGTGTATCTTTCCGGTCTTTTTATACCCATGGACAGCCGGGACTGTCATGAGCCCGCTCCCCAGGCCGGCTTACCGGTTCCCCTGCCCCCGGCGTCAGATGTAGTTTAAGAGCGTGCTCTGCATCACCTTGCCCGTAGCCAGCAGAGCGGCCGTATAGGTCTGAGTCGCGCTCTCCAGCTGGATCTCCACCTCTGCGATATCCACATCCTCGTTCGTGCTCTTAAGAGTCTCAAAGGTAGTCTTCTGGGTCTTCATGCGGTTCTCCACCAGGGAGAGCTTGCTGCTTCTGGTACCGCAGTTCGTAATGCACAGGTTCGCATCGTCCATATATCCCTGGAACGCAGTAATCCCCGCCTCGAACAGGCTCTGCTCTTTCTCCTTGGCCAGGGTCAGCGCCTTATCCACCGAATCCAGCTGAGTGGTAAGGCGTGCTATCGCTTCCTCATTTCCCTCATTCTCGCTGATCAGTCCTGTGAGAGTAGACCTGATCTTCTCCAGATCCATCACATCCTGCATAGCCGTTACAATATCGTCCACTTCCCTGCCGATCCCATGCTGGAAGCACTCGTCCGCCGTGGAGTTAATGCGGATCCTCTGGTTAAATCCCACATCATATTCAATATTCTGGCGTTCCGGGTCATCCGTGAGATAATCCTCATTGTATTTCAGCTCTTTCTCAGGATCGCCGGGGTATGCCGTACATGCAAAATAATGCTCCGGGCGCAGGTCCCCTTTCTCCCAGTGCTCTTTCTGATACCTCACGCGGATTTCACCCTCGTCAGCCACAGTAGCCGGATCATCCTGTACGGACATCACCTGATCATAGATCGCATCGCCCATCAAAAGCTCCCCTGTCTCAGGCACAAAGATCAGCGCATTCTCGTGGTCCGTCCCGGAGGCTTCCGCATAGGGATTCTCATAAGAATGCTTCACCTGGGCCTTAAAAGTGACCTCCTCATAGACGGGCTTGCCGTTCTCATCTACCTTGGGCGTAACGCCGTCGGCATCCATAGCACGGCGCCTGATCGTAATGGACGGCGCTGCTTCCCCGTCTCCCACACAGTCGTTATAAGCCAGCCGGATACGGTGGCATGTCACGGAGTCCACGTCCTGCTCCACCACATTCACATCGTCCTCCATAAAATTGCTGGAGTTGATATCCAGCAGCCTGTCAGTATCCACCTTTGTGACGGTGTCCACAGAGTCCGTGCCGAGCTGCTCCACAATATCATAATATTTATTCTCTTCCTCCGTAAAGCTCAAGGAGGTATCGGTGCGGTATCCGGTAAAGACATATCTGCCGGCATAATCCGCATCGCCGGTGGCATAGATCTCATCTGCCAGAGATTTCATCTCCTCCAGAATGATCTGGCGGTCTTCCGTCTCAAGGTAACTGTTGGAGCCCTTATTGCACTTGGAGATCAGGCTCTTTAACACCTCTGTGAGATTCACCAGTGCGTCCTCCGTCACCTCCAGCCAGCTCTGGGCGTCCGGGATATTCTTGCTGTAGTACTGTGTCACCTCCGTCACGCTGCTGCGCAGCCTCAATGCACGGATCGCCACCACGGGATCGTCGGAGGGACGGTTCACCTTTTTCTGGGTGGAGTGCTGGGTGCTCAGCTTATCCTCATTGAGCTTGTTGACATTGATGTTGGAGAGGTTGTTTCTCTGAATGATCTTGTTCGTTATTCTCATGTTTCCTCACATTTCCGCCGTTTTCACAGCCATAACAGATATTGTTCCCGTATCCCTACGCTGCCTGCCTTGGAAACTCCCTTTTCCTCAGACTCCTGTCTCCAGTATCAGCCTGTCATACATCTCGGTCAGCGTCTGGATCATCCGGCTGGCCAGATTGTAGCCGTTCTGGTATTTTACAAGGTTCACTGCCTCCTCGTCCTCATCCACTCCGGAAATCGACATTCTCTGGACATCGATGGTCCCGGAGATATCGCTGAAGCTCTGGTAGAAAGTGTTGGCCCTCTGGGCGTTCAGCGCCACGTCCGACAGCACGCACTGGAGAAACTCCGATGCGGAACAGCCTCGAAAGCTCATTCTGTTCTTGTCCGTCACAAGAAGCCTTAAGTCCTCCAGCAGGTCATTCTGCTCCACCCCGTCGCTCTGGGCATAGCGGTTTGCCAGAAGATCCGGATTGTTCACCATAGCCGCCAGAATGCTGAAATTCATGGCTGTCATCTGGAAGAAGCTGTCATCATCGGAACCAACAGTAATGGAATTGTTCTGCATCGCCGCCTCCGCGGCATCCTCTGCGTCCTGCTCCAGCTGGCTTATGACTGTCTCGTCTTTCATCTGCTCCATGGCGTATTTGTCAGCCGCTTTCTGAGCCTCCTCAATCACGAAATCCTTAGCCTGCTTCTCGGCCTGCTCCTGAATCTTAACCTGTTCTTCCTGGGGAATCGCCGCAGCCACCGTCCCCGGGTGGGCCGCCAGGTATTCCTGGGTAAGTTTTTCTTTAAACTCATCTATCTTACCGGGATCGGCCTCCTTGGAAGCGTTTTCATAGGACCGGTTCCAGGCAGCCAGATATTTTTCGGAATACAGCTCCTCGTATTTCTCCTTTTTCAGAAGTTCAAAAGCCTCCTCCCTGGTCCTGCCGTAAAACTTATCGTAACGGCTCCCGTCCGGGAAGTCGAACTGTTCGCTGTCTGTAGCATGATCCGCCGTAAAGAGCTTTACGCCGCCGCTTCCGTCCGACGTAAACCCGCTTTCAAGGATATCGTTGAGCTTCTGGGAAAATGTCCTCAGCCACTCGTTCATCTGGCTCATATAATAAGGGATTCCCTGATAGTCCAGGCTTGCCCCCGTGCTGGCGTTCTTTCCCACTCTGTCATTGGTCAGGCGCCTGGGATTTAATTCCTGATCTGCGGAGAGCGTAAACGTATAGCTGTAGACCGGATTCCCGTCGTCGTCATAGGAAATGGTGTATTCCCAGGAATCATAATAGAATTCCTGATTTCCCAGGTTGATGATCCCTCTCTCGGACAGGTTGCACTTATTCAGGTCCGCCAGATAATCCTTACCCACCTGGATCGTGACCGTATCGCGGCTTCCGCCGTCAGTGGTGCCCGTGCCGGTGATCAGCCCGAAAAAGTTCTCGCTGTTATTTCCGTCACGCATCTCCACAAGGCCTTTCAGCGCTCCGCCCATGGCCGCGTTGTAGAGGTTGAATTTCTGTCCGTTCTCCCAGTACACATCATAAAGCCCGTCGATGTCCGTCTGGTTCACTTTCTCATAGTCTTCTCTTGCCACGCACTCCAGCTGATTGTATTCGCTGCCGTCCACAAGGATCTGCCCGCCCGCTATCTTCACCATATAGCGATTGGCGCCGGTCTCCCGCTCCGAATTGTTGGTATCGTAAACGGGCGTTTCCTTTACCTCCACGTCCACGATCTGGGAGAGCTGGTCGATCAGCAGAGCCCTGCGGTCCCTGAGCTCGTTTGCCTTGACGCCGGTGAGTTCGATGGTGTTGATCTGCTTGTTCAGAGTTGCGATCTCCCCGGCCAGAGAGTTAAGCTCTTCTACCTTTAACTTCAGCTCCTGGTTGACGTCCTTCTGGAGCTTCGTCATGTTGCCGGCCAGATTGTTGAAATAATCCGCCAGGGAGGAGGCATATCCCACGAACTGGCTCTTCGCCGTGGCATCGTTGGGGTTCTTCATCAGCTCCTCCAGGCCGGTGACCATCATCTGGTCAAAAATGCTCTTAAACCCGGGAAAGGAAGAGGAATCATCGAAGTAATCCTCGATCATTGTCATGTAGTACTGCTTCTCGCTGTACTCGCCCACCCTGGCATTGTTGTTCCAGAAGCGATAATCGTAAAACTGATCCCGGATCTGTTCTATGGCCAGAGTCTCCACGCCGGCGCCGGCACAGCCGTAGGTCTGAAATACTCTCAGGGCGTTGGCTGCCTGCTGCTTTACCTGCTGGCGGCTGTACCCCTCTGTGTCCTTATTGGCAATGTTGTTGGCAGTGGTATTCTGAGCCGCATTGGCATTTAAAAGCCCTGAATATGCGATTGTCAGTCCAAAAAAAGTTGAGGGCATTTTTTCACGCCTCCTTTCCGGTCTCTCATACGCCCAGCGTATTGATGATATGCTCCAGCATCTCACTGATCACATTGATATAACGGCTGGAAGCATTGTACGCGTTCTGGAACTTGATCATATTGGACAGCTCCTCGTCATCAGAAACGCCTATCACCTGCTCTCTGGCATCGCTGATATTCTCCACGGTGGCCGTCTGGTTTTCGTAAATGCTGCGCTGTACCCAGCCGGAATTGGCGATCTGGTTCACCAGATCCTCATAATAATCCACAAAATTAGTCCTTTTCTTCACATTGGGGTTCAGAGTGTACTCTTCCTCCTCAAAAGCCTCTTTCAAGGCTTCCGCCACCGCAGTGTCCTCTTTCCCGTCAGGCTTTCTGAAGCCCAGCATGGACGGGCTCTGCATCAGCTCAGGGTGGATCATCAGGTTGCCGGTGGTGTAAAGGGTGTTGATCTGGCTGGGATCCTCCTCGTTATAGACCCAGTATTCGGCATATTCCCCTGTATCATTTCCGTTCTCATCGAAAACCTTTGCCTTTACCTTTGTGTATCCCTCTGTAGTGGCTTTGGAGAACAGCTGAATGGGGCTGCCGTCGCTCATCCGCAGATAGCCGTCTGGATCCGATCTGCAATACCGTACCCCTTTCAGGACCGTGCCGTCATTTAGGGTCAAATCTCCCGTCACCCGTCCTGCCGCCTCCGCCAGGATATCATTGACTTTCGTCACCACTCCGTGGATCAGCTGGTCGAACTCGGCCTGTACGTTCATCAGGATCGACTGGCTGACATTGTCGTAATTTCCCTCTATATCCGTGTAGTTGGCCCTGTGGTCCCCGCGGGCCAACAGCATGGATTTCAAACCTCCGATATCCGTATTCAGATCGGAGGAGATCTCTCTGTTCAGGTTAAAGACCTCTGCGCCGTCTATGATATAGTCCTTTGTACCGTCCTCCAGGATACGGTACTCTGCATTCTGAGGCCAGAACGGCGTATAGAAGCCGGTGGACGGATCCACGTCGAGGCCAATCTCATAGCAGGTAGGGCCTTTCACAAAATCCACGCCCTCGATCTGCACCCAGACGTTGCCCATGCGGTCTTCATCATAACGGATATCCGCCAGCTCGGACAGTTCGTCAAGGAGCTGGTTCCTGGCGTCTCTTAAATCGTTGGTATGCTCGATCCCGCCTGCCTCAATGGCCCGGATCCGGTCGTTCAGCTCCAGGATCTGTTTTCCGTATTTGTTGATCTTATCCACCTGTGTCTTGATCTGAGTGTTCAGATTGTCCTGATAGGAAGAAAGGCCGTTATATACGGATTCCGCCCGCAGAATGAACTCCGATGCCCTCTGCACCAGAAGCCCCTGCGTCACAGAGCTGCAGGGATCCTTTGCAAGCTCCTGGATAGACGTCCAGAAATCCGATATGGTAGACTGGAAAGCCTCTCCGTTCATCTCTCCCAGCTGGCTCTCCACTTCCTCCATGACCTGGGTAGACACCTCATAGAACATACTGCGCCCCGATTCCTTGCGGTATGTCTTATCCAGGAAATAATCTCTCACCTGTTTGATGCGGGAAAAATTGACGCCAAGGCCTACCTGCTTGTTATTGACGGCTTTCGGGTCCACAGAAAGCGTCACATAAGAACGCGCCGCCAGCTGTACCTGCTGCCGGGTGTAGCCCACGGTGTCCATATTAGAAAGATTATGCGCTGTAGAGTTCAGCGCATTCTGACTGTTCTGTAATCCGGATGCTCCTACATACAAGCTGCCCATTAACGGCATAACAATCACCTCAACATTTCACAAGGACAATCCCAAGTCACTGCTTTGCATCGAATCTTCCGCTTTCGGCGCCCATGATATCTCCGGCGCTGTACGCGCTTTTCGTGTAATTCGCCGTCTCCGGCGCCGCCCTCATGGACTGCATCAGGTTCATTTCGAATTCCACCATCTCAAGCGCATTTGTCAGCAGTTCCCTGTTCTGCTCATTGATTTTCTGCAAAGCATGGACGGCACTGCTCAGCCTGTCATGAGCCTCCGCCAGCCTTGCCTGCTCCTGGTGCCTCCCGGCCATCATCTCGATCATATTCGAGAGCTTCAATGTCTCAACATCCCTGTTCAACACATTGGCGATGTCAGCAGTCACCTCCAGTCTCTTCTTCTCCAGATTGTGGATCCTGCTGACTATGTTCTGTTCATCATCCGTGATTTTCTGTAAATTTTCCAGATCTCCGCCGACGATCAGCGGCGTCTTCCTCTGAGATAATTCTAAAAGCCCCTCATATTCGGCGCTCTCTCTGTCAAGCACCTCCAACAGATTCTCCATCAGGCTCGCCACGGGACTCTTACCTCATTTCCTCATACTTCTGCAGCAATTTATCGGCAAAGGCGCTGTTGCTCACCTGATAAGTGCCATTCTGTACTCTGGCCTTGATCGGCGCAGTCAGCTCCTCCCTCACATCAGGGCTTGCCGCTACCGCAGCCTTAGCCGTCTGGAAATCTTTTCCGAGACTGCTGATCTGCACCTGATCGGAGTGGGAAACGCCGCCTTTCTGCTGAGCCTTGTTCACTTTCTTTGTCTGATACATCTGCTGTATCTGGCTGTATGCTTCGATACGCATTAAGGATCCCTCCTTCCTAAAGTCACTATGGCTGTTCAGCCGCTGCCATCATGGCATTTAACATCATAGTCTTTTCATTCCTCACTATTTTTATCGGCCGATCTTGAAATAACTTTAGGGGAATCGGAAAGATTGTTGGGATTATGTGGGAAGACCCGGTTTCATCCGCTAATCCGCATTGCTTGCCGCAATCTTGACACGACTCCACAGGTTGCTGATCTCTTTCCTGGTATTTTCGTTATATTCGAACACCTCGTCCATATCGTTGTCCGTTCTCGGCAGATAAGCGTTGATCCCCTCGAAATCGCCGCCCTCGCCGGACAGCACCTCCATCACTTCTTCGTTCGCCGAAGTATACCCGACAAAGCTCGAGTTGTCATAAGCGCCCTCATACTCGCAGGCGTAATTGATAAATGCATGGGCCAGCTCCGGATTTTCCGCATTAGCCGGAATGACCATGGCATCGGACCAGATATTCGTTCCCGTCTCCGGAAGATAGAATCCCATGTCCTCATTTTCGGACATGACATAAGTGGCATCTCCCGAATAGATCAGCCCCAGGGCTTTCCGCCCCTGGGCCATATTGTCAATGATCTCGTCCGTCACGATCTCAGGATCCATGGTCTGCACACACTGTATCAGCCATTCATAGGCCGCCTGGATCTCGTCCATATCCTCCGTATTCATGGAATAGCCCAGAGCCTTGAGCGCCATCATAAAGCTGTCCCGCTCGGAATCATACAGATAAATATCTCCCCGGTATTTTTCATCCAGAAAGATATTGAAGCCCTCTCTCTCCAGGTCTTCCATATCCACCTTTGTCTTATCATAGACGATGCCCACGGTCCCCCAGAAATAAGGCACGGAATACTCATTTCCCGGGTCATAGGGGAGATTTTTTACGGAATCCACCAGGTTTTCCAGACCGGTTATTTTGGACGGATCCAGCTTCTGCAGATACCCCTCCTGGATCAGCCTCTGTATCATATAATCGCTGGGCACCAGAATGTCGTATGACTCCCCGTTCGCGACCTTGATATACATCTGCTCGTTGGAATCAAAGGTTTCCAGCACCACCTTGGCGCCCGTTTCCTCTTCAAAATCGTTTATGATATTTTCGCCCGTGTACTCTCCCCAGGTATAAAAATGCAGGGTCTGCCCCTCAAAAGGCCGCCCGCCCGCACCGCTTCCGGCATGGAGGAAGACCACCAAGGCCGCTGCTGCCGCCAGGGCTGCCACTGCCGGGATCAGCGCCTTTTTCTTCTTTATTTCATACGACGTCCTGCGCTTTGCCGCCGCAATGGGTATCACGTTTACCAGGATCAGCACAATGGTAATAATTGCGACCATCAGAGTAGAGGCCGCATTGATGCTGGGATTGACGCGCTTGCTCATGGTATAGACTACCATGCTTAAGTTCTTCACCCCGCCGCCTGCGGCAAAATAAGAAATAATAAAATCGTCCACAGACATGGTAAACGCGATCAGCGCGCCGGCCAGGATCCCCGGCGTGATCTGCGGTATGATGACCTTTGTCATAGCCTGCCAGGGCGTTGCCCCCAGATCCATGGCCGCATCCGCAATGTTCGGATCCAGGGAACGGATCTTCGGCATGACAGATAAGATCACATAGGGGATACAGAACGCGATATGGGCCAGCAGCATCGTCAGATACCCTTTGTCCACCCGGAAAGTGATGAACAGGAGCATAAATCCGATGGCTGTTACGATCTCCGGATTCATCATGGGCAGATTGTCCACCTGTTCCATAAGGTTGCGGATCGCTTTCCTCGATTTGCTGAGACCGATCGCTGAAATCGTGCCCACCACCGTTGAGATAAAGGTCGCGATCAGAGCGACAGAAAATGTGGTGTACAGGGCTTCCATCATTGTTCTGGATTCCAGCATACGCTTATACCAGCGCAGAGAAAAGCCCGTAAAGCTTGTCAGGGATCTCCCGTCATTAAAGGAAAATATGATCATATAAAGGATCGGCAGATAAAAGAAAGCGACAATGAGAGCCGTCAGGATCTTCCCAATGGGACGTTTTCCTTTTTTCATAGATACCTCCATTTCCGCGCATTCGTATATTTTAGAAATTCCGTTCGTCCTGTCCGCCCCGGTTCCTGTTCTCCAGCCTGCGGACCACAGCCATAAGCAGCATCATGATCAGTGCCATGACCATAGAGATGGCGCTTCCGAAATTCCATTCTCCCACAGTGATGAACTGATTTTCGATCAGGTTGCCGATCAGGAAATACTGTCCTCCGCCCAGAAGCTTCGGAATAAAGAAAGAGCTTACCGCCGGCAGGAAGACCAGCGTGATGCCGTTCACCACTCCCGGAAGAGACAGAGGAAGCGTGACCCGGGCAAAGGTCTGCACCGGATCCGCGCCCAGATCCGCTCCCGCCTCCAGGAGCGCTCCGTCCATCTTGCACAGTGACGTATTGATCTGCAGGATCATAAACGGCAGAAAGTTATAGACCATTCCCAGCAGGACCGCGCTCTCCGTATACAGCAGCTGTGTCCCGTCCGGCAGGAAAAAAGAGAGGATTCTCTGGATCAGCCCTCCCTCCGTGAGAAGACCGATCCACGCATACGTCCTCACAAGCATATTGATCCACATAGGAATCGTAATGCAGAGTATCAGCCTGTTCTGTAATCTTTCTCCGCATCTGGAGATAAAATACGCTACGGGATATCCCAGCAGAAGACAGATCACAGTGGTCTTGACGGCGATCCAAAGGGAACGCCACAAAATCCTTAAAAAATCCCCATCGGTAAAGAACGTGACATAATGGTCCAGGGTGACGGAAAAGGAAAAGATACTGTTTCCCGGCTCCGTGATCGAATAGAACGCGATCAGCGCCATCGGCAGCACCAGCATGATCACCGCCCACACAATATAGGGAATCGCCAGCTGCGAAAATTTTTTCATTCTGACCTCCATATTTTTGTCATAAGCGCCTTCTACATTGCCCGCGCCATCACATGGATATCCTCGGGGAAGAACGTAAGGCCCACCTGCTGGCCCACCTCCGTGTAATCCGTAGTGTGTATCTTGAATTCCCGGCCCGGCGTCCAGAATGTGATCGGGTAGATCCCCTCCGTGATGGTGTCCGGGTCAAAGTCATAGTCCACGGTAATGTCCACACTCTCATTTTCGTTGTTCAGCTTCCAGGCCTGCGCGTTCGCCCAGGTCTTAATGTCAATATCCAGAGCCTGGGATTCCCTGATCTCCTCCACGGTGGTCATAAAGTTGAAAGCCATGACGCCCTCATTGGCCTTTTCATTTCTGACGAAAGGCTGGTTGACCACATGGATAGTGCGCTCCACGCTCAGTCCCCCCGCCGTGGAGAATCTGACGGGGTAATCCCCCTCCTTTTCCTCCAGCTCATACTCGATCTTTGTGATGGAGATGTACTCGTCACTGGCCGGATCCCACGCCTGTGCGTTGGAGCGGGCAATGACCTCCTTGTCGTCCATCTTTTTCACATCCTCGATATCCACATAGAAGTCTGTAGCGCTCATCTTTTCTTTTCCGTCTGCGCTGACCGCATCCCGGTTCTGGGTGACCTGCATATTGACTGTCACCTTTGTACCGGCGACGGTCTCCACCATAATCTCATAGTGCACGCCCTTAAACAGTACGCTTAAGACCTCCCCCGTCATCTTGCCGTCTTTCACATCGACAATATCAATGTCCTCGGGCCTGATGACTACATCCACGGGTTCATTCTCCCGGAAACCGTGATCCACACAGTCGAATGTTATGTCGTCAAACCGTACTTTATAATCTTCCAGCATAGTCCCCGGAATAATGTTGCTCTCCCCGATGAAGTTCGCCACATAGCGGTTGGCCGGCTCATTGTAGATCTCCTGGGGCGTTCCGATCTGCTGGATCTCGCCGTTTCGGATCACCACGATCTTATCGGACATAGTCAGCGCTTCCTCCTGATCGTGCGTGACAAAAATAAAGGTAATGCCCACCTCCTGCTGGATCCGCTTCAGTTCATACTGCATCTCTTTGCGCAGCTTCAGGTCCAGCGCCGCCAGTGGCTCGTCCAGGAGGAGCACTTTCGGTTCATTGACCAGGGCCCGCGCAATGGCCACTCTCTGCTGCTGCCCGCCGGATAAAAGGGTGGTATTCTTGTTTTCATACCCCTCCAGCCCGATCAGCTTGAGCATTTTCATGACCTTCTGCTCGATCACGTCTTTCCCCATCTTTTTGATCTTGAGGCCGAACGCGATGTTCTCGTACACGTTCAGATGGGGAAACAGCGCGTATTTCTGGAATACCGTATTGACCTCCCTCTGGTAGGGCGGTCTGTCGCTGATCTCCTCCCCGTCAAAGATCACCTGTCCCTCATCAGCGTTCAAAAAACCGCCAAGGATCCTAAGCAGCGTGGTCTTTCCGCAGCCGCTGGGCCCCAGCAGCGTCACAAATTCGTTTTCATAAATGTCCAGGCTTACACCCCTTAAAACAATCTGATTGTCAAAGCTTTTCACGATATTTCGGAATTCTATCAGCTTTTTCTCCTGCATTTACCGTTTTCTCCTCTCTAAGACCGGTGATTCGGCGATCCGCATATCATATTTCACGTCAAGGCGCACTCTGCTGTCATTGGATCTTTACCCCGAATGTAAGAAACATGCACTATTATACACATCTTAAACGTAATTGCAATAGATTCGGCAAAAAACATTCGACAAAAAAGGCATACCGTTTTCTTGTCAAAAAGGTCGTATATTGATATAATAGGTTGATCTTACAGAGATCATTTTGTACAGAAAAGGAGCTGACTCTGATGAAAAAACGCTTTTTACAGAAATGTATCGCGGGGGGCGGCATTTCCGCTGCCATTCTCTTTCTTTCATGCGGCTGCGGACAGAACGGCGCAGACAGCGTGCGGCTGGATCCGGACCACCCCACGCAGATTACCATATGGCATTACTATAACGGCGCACAGCAGACCGCTTTCGACCAGCTTGTGGAAGAGTTCAACCGCACTGAGGGAAAGGAACTGGGCATCTATGTGACCGCCAACAGCCAGGGAAATGTGAGCGATCTGGAGAGCAGTGTACTCGCCTCCTTTCATAAGGAAGTGGGAAGCAGCGAGCCGCCCGATATTTTCTCCTCGTACGCCGACACGGCATATTCCATCGACAAGCTCGGAATGCTGGTGGATCTCGATGACTATATGACCCAGGAAGAGCTGGATACCTATGTGGATTCCTTTGTGGAGGAGGGCCGGATCGGCACGAACGGGGAGCTGCGCATTTTCCCTACCGCAAAATCCAGCGAAATCTTCATGATGAGCAAAACTGACTGGGAACCTTTCGCAGAGGCCACCGGAGCTTCCCTGGAGGATCTGGCTTCCCCGGAGGGTGTGGCCGAGACTGCTCAGGCTTACTATGAGTGGACGGACGCACAGACTCCCGATGTCCCCAACGACGGAAAGGCTTTCTATGGCAGGGACGCTCTGGCCAATATGTTCCTGATCGGCTCCATGCAGCTTGGCACGGAGTTATTTAAGGCAGAAAACGGCACTGTGACAATACAGGCGGATAAGGACGTTATGCGCAGGATATGGGACACCTACTATGTTCCGTATGTGAAAGGTTATTTCTCCGCTTACGGCAGATTCCGGTCCGATGACGTAAAGCTGGGGGAGATCATTGCCTATACGGGTTCTACCTCCTCCGCCAATTATTTCCCGGACGAGATCGAAACGTCGGACGGCACAAAGCACATCGACTATATTATCCTGCCGGCGCCTGTATTTGAGGGCGGCACGCCCTATGCGGTACAGCAGGGCGCGGGCATGGTAGTCACCAAGAGCACTCCCGAAAGAGAGTACGCCGCTGTCACTTTTTTAAAGTGGTTCACCAGCGCGGAAAACAACCTGCTCTTCAGCTGCACCTCCGGCTATATGCCCGTGAAAAAAGCAGCGCTTTCCGTGGAAATGCTGGATCAGACGATCGCGGACTACAATCTTCAGGTGCCCGGCAAGACCTATGAGACGCTTGTCTCCTGCTTCGGGACTGCCCAGGACACTGCCCTTTACACCAACAAGGCCTTTGACCACGGTGCGGAGGCCCGCAATGTGCTGGAATATCATCTGGCCGACAAGGCTGCCGCAGACCGCGAGACTGTTATGGAACGGACAGCGCAGGGCAGCTCCCTGGAAGAGGCCTGCGCAGACCTGACGGACAGCCAGGCTTTTGAAGAGTGGTACGCTTCCTTTACGGAGGCGTTAGAAGCGGCCGTGGCACAGTAAACGCCTGCTTCTTTCAGCGGATCTTGTCCGCAGGCGCCAGAAACACGGTCAAAAGGTTCCGCCGTATCAAGCAAAAGGGGAGGATTAGATTTGGGCAAAAAGTCTGCACATAAAGCCAAACCGAGACATATATTCCGGCTCTTTTTAGTACCTCTGCTCTGTCTGATCATCATGCAGGCGGCGCTGTCTTTCGGAACAGTGTATTTAAGCGGTGCTTTTTCCACTATCCGCAATTATACCCTGGACCGCCTCAGACAGGTCACAGAGACGCGCAGCATCATTCTGGAAAACGATATGACTCAGCGCTGGACCGCCCTGGATGAGGAATATGAGATCGCAGAGCAGCTGCTGGCAGAGCACCTTGCGCAGAACGAAATGAGCTTGACCGAATTTCTCAGCGATCCCGACGCCCAGGGGGACTATATTACCGATCTGTTCCCCACGTGGAGCTATCTGCTGCGCAAAAATTCCACCACAGGCGCCTTTCTCATTCTCGGCAGTCCGGAGGAGACAGAAAAAGGCGGAGCCCTGAATGGACTTTACATCAGGGACAGCGATCCCGACACCAATCCCGCCGATTATTCCGATCTGCTCCTGACTGTAGGGCCGTCCGGAATCGCCAAGGAGTACCGGGTCCCCTTTGATATTTACTGGAAGACCAGTCTCACACTGAAGCCTTACGGCGAATCCGAAGCCGACAGCTTTTTCTATGAGCCTTATCTGGCTGCACGCAGCAATCCCTCTGCGGAGACAAAAGACTGCTGCTATTGGAGCACGCCTTTCTGCCTGGAGGGAAAAGAGGACACTGACCCATACAAAATGGTCACTTATTCCGTCCCTCTGGTGGCGGAGGACGGAACGGTCTACGGCGTAATGGGAGTCGAAATCTCCCTGTCCCGCCTGGCGGAGTGTCTTCCCTACAGAGAAGTCAATGCCAACCATGACGGCGGATATCTGCTGTTAAAAAAAGATGCGGCGGACACTTACCGGATCATCTGTGCCACAGGAATATACTCCAACGATTCCGTTGACGGCAGGAACCATGTGGAGTTGTCCGAGACCTCCATACAGGATCTGTATCAGCTCGGCGGTTCCCAAAAGGGCGCCTCTGTCTGCCTGACGCTAAATCCCCTGGTGCTGTACAATACCAATACGCCCTTTTACGGGCAGGGCTGGTATCTGGCGGGAATGGAGACCCGGGACGCCCTGTTCGGCAGCAGCTCCAGACTCTCCGGCACGTTCATCGCATCTACACTCTTTGCGCTGGCCGTGGCGGTCTTTCTGTCCTATCTGCTGGTAAGGCATATCACTAACCCGATCCGGCAGCTCTCCGATTGTATCCGGACCAGTTCGGAAAACGAGCTGAACGCTTTCCGCAAGGGCACCATCGCCGAGATCGATGAGCTTTATGACACCATTTTTCATCTGACGGAACGGCAGAAAAAGACCGAGTGGGCCCTGCAGGAGGAAAGAGAGCGCTACCGGCTGGCGCTCCAGAACAATTCCGACGTTCTTGTGACCTATGATCCGGAAAAAGACCTGGCTACCTTTTATAATCTGGACAGCAGCGGTCTGGAAACCCGGGTGGAGCATCTTCTGCATCTGCTGGAAACGGAAAACTACATTCACCCGGACGACAGGCGCGTGGTCCTTGCGCGGATACGGAATATCCGGACCGAGCTTTCGGTCTCTTTCCGCACCAACTGGATGACCGAGGACCACGAATACCGCTGGTATGAGCTGACAGGGCGCATACTTCCCGGCGCAGACGGAAAGCACAAGACCTTTATCGGCTCCATGCACAATATCCACGACATGAAAGTGCAGGAGCTGGAGAGAAGCGAATCCCTGTACCTGGATCCCCTCACAAGGCTGTACCTGCGCTCCTTTGGGGAAGACATTGTCCGCAGTCAGGTACTCGGCGGGCACAGCGGCTGTCTGCTGATCGCAGATGTACATAATTTCCTGCAGATCAACGACGAGTACGGCCTGACGGTAGGAGACGTGATCCTGGAAGAACTGGGACATATGTTCTTAGATTGGAAGCAGAGGAACAGCGCCGGACAGAGCGTACTGATCCGGTACGGCGGAGACGAATTTATGCTGTGGCTGGAGGATTACAGCGTGCAGGACGCAAAAGCAGCGGTGCAGGAATTCTGTGATACGGCAGGACAGCTCTACGCGGACGGCGGCCTGCAGCTGGAGCTGATCTGGGGCGGCGCATACTGCAGCGGTACGGATTATGACCGGCTTAACTCCGATGCCCGCCGGGCGCTTTCCTGTGCCTATGGGCACCATGCATCCTGTGTCTTCTGCCACGAGCTGCCGGAAGACACCGCCGCTCCCATACAGATTACTCCCATCGAGCGGGCTTCCGTGGATACCCAGAGCATCGTACCCGTCACGTTCAGCTTTTTTGACAGGAGCAGCCAGATAGAAAACATTCTCACGGTTCTGATCCCAAAGCTTGGAAGATACTTCCAGGCGGAAGACGTACTGCTGATCACGGCCAACCGGGAGTTTTCCACCGTAAAGCCTGCGCATCAATGGCACAGACGTGCCGATGCTGTACCCGACCATGAGCTGATCCACTTTACGGCCCAGGACTTTACCGCCATGGATCAGGCCCTCTGGGAGGAAAGACCTCCCTATCTGCAAACCACAGGTTTTACTGATGATATGCGGTATTTTCTGCGCATTGAAAAGGGAAAAGACGGCTATGTCTTTCCGCTATATGACAACAATAATTACACCGGGGCGCTTCTGTTCCTCAGAGACACGGGAGCGCCGGGCTGGACAGCGGACCAGGCCAAGGAGATCCTGGAAGTCGTCAAGATCATTGAGGCCAACATCAACAGACAGCGGTACGACTCCGCCAGCCGCGCCAAGAGCGATTTCCTCTCCCGCATGAGCCATGAGATCCGCACTCCCATGAATGCCATTATCGGCATGACCTACATCGCGCAGACCCATACGAAGGACGCGGAAAAAGTAGCCGAGGACCTGAGTAAGATCAGCCAGTCCTCCCGGTATCTACTCGGGCTGATCAACGATATCCTTGATATGTCCCGGATCGAAAGCGGCAAGCTGACACTGGAGCGCGCCGGCTTTGATCTGAACGATATGATTGAAAACATCAACACCCTGATCAGGCCTCAGGCACAGGCAAAGGACATTGTCTTTGAGACTGACATTTCCCTGTCCTGCCCCAATGTGATCGGAGATTCCCTCCACCTGAATCAGGTATTGATCAATCTGCTGGGGAATGCCATTAAGTTCACGCCTGCGGACGGCAGCGTAAGATTTACCGTGCATCAGGAACAGGACGGACAGATCTATTTCTCTGTTCGAGACACCGGCATTGGCGTAAGTCCCGAGAACCAGTCCCGCATCTTTGAATCCTTTGAGCAGGCAGAAGGGAGCACCACCAGAAAATATGGCGGTACAGGGCTTGGTCTTGCCATCAGCAGCCGCCTGGTCCAGATGATGGGCGGCAGCCTCCGGTTGAGCAGCGA
>CANRMK010000002.1 GCA_947631715.1 uncultured Acetatifactor sp. | reverse complement strand
GCTTTTATGGGAGTATAGATATGATTAAAAGGATCTTACGTAAGACGGCGGAACATTTTCTCATATTGTTTCTCGGAGCTGTGCTGGGACTTGCGGCGCTGCTTTTGGTGTATTGCCTCCCTGTAGAGCCCATGCGAGTTCATGTTTGGAATTCTCTTTCGATGATAGAGCAGGAATTTAAGGATACCGGTGTCATTGAAGGCTATCCGGCAACGCTGACAGGAAATTTTACAGATTGTCTGATGCTGGAACATGCCGTTTATGAAAACGAGGAACATTCTCTGTTGAGCAGGGTTCTGTATATATACCGCGGCGAAAGCTCCGTTAGTGAGGGTTGGATAGATGGCTGGGCACCGGGATATTCCTTAAAAGATTATCTGGAATTTATTCCCCAGCCCAGAGAAGTACAATATGCAAGATACTGGCATGGATATCTTGTGATCCTGAAGCCTCTTTTATTGCTTACCAGTGTCAATTCTCTCCGCGTGCTGGCATCGGCGGTCCAGCTGATCCTGGTGGGATTTTTGGTAATGGGGTATGTGAAGAAAGGGGCTGGAGCTTTGGGGACAGCATTTTTGGTGTCTCTGCCTTTTCTGTACTTTTTTACTCTCTATTTCTCTCTGTCATTGAGCATTTGCTTTTATCTTCTCGCAGCGATCCTGCTGTTACAGCAGGCCCTGCATGATAAACTCATAAAAACGCATCATTACGGCGAATTTTTTCTGATCGCCGGTGCAGCGACAGCGTATTTTGATTTTCTTACCTATCCTTTGGTGACGTTGGGATTTCCCATCGTAACGGCGCTTTATCTGGAAAAATGTCAGTGGAAGAAGGCTCTAAGCAGGCTGGGGGGGTATAGTGCGGAGTGGGGAATAGGATATCTGGGACTCTGGGCGTGGAAATGGATTTTTACGGACGTGCTGACAGGCGGAAATGTGATCAGTGATGCCCTCAGCACACTGGGAACCAGGATCGGCACGGCAGAATCAAAATCATTTCTTGCCGGGTTCTTATACGTATTGCAAAAGAATCTCAGCGTTTATCTGAACTGGCCGTATGCCCTGCTCTGTCTGGGGATTGCTGCAGGCTGTTTCCTGCTCCTGTGGAAAAATCGTTCGGAACTGAAAAAGGAACAGTGGAAAACGGCCCTAGTGATCGGTATTGTGGCGTTGTTTCCATTCGTATGGTTCCTTGTGACCCAGAATCATTCCGAGCAGCATTGGGTATTTACAAATAAGATTTTTTCTGTCTCCGTATTTGCCGCGGTAAGCGCCGTTGCAAAGTGGACCGGGACAGACAAGGACAGAACTTTTCTTTAAAACAAAGCTTTACAGTTTTTTCCCTGTGGAGTAAAATGACCTTATTCCGGGCGAAAAGTGGCCCAATGGCTATAAAAGCCATAAAATGTTCTGTAAGAATTCGGAACTTTCTGAGAGGAGGTTTTTTATGTTTCAGTTTACGGACGATTGTCTTTTGGGTGTGGAAGAGGTAGATGAGGAGCACAGACACCTGTTTGATCTGCTGAATCAAAGTCTGGAAATGCTTTGCAACCATTTTGCGGGAGATCAGTATATTCAGATCAAGGAACTGCTGGAGGAGCTGGAGGAATACGCGGAAGAGCACTTTGCCCATGAGGAGGCTTACATGAAAAAACTCCGGGACCCGGAGCTGATTCTGCAGCGCACTCAGCACATGATCTTCAGGGAAAGGATTATGGAATTTTTGATGCGCAATATCGACGATGAAGACGATCAGCGCCAGGCTCTGGAGGAATTGATCAATTTCCTGGCGAAATGGCTGTATCATCACATCATCGGCAGCGATACCATGATTGGAAAACTGCCTCCGCTGGAGGAGTGGATGCTGCGTGAGAACCCCTGTGAATTTACGGACGACTTCCTGGTGGGAGTGGATTTGATCGACAGGGAGCACCGGCAGCTTTTTCAGATTGCAGGCCGGGCAAACGATCTGGTGAGGAGCTGGTCGGCGGGGAATACCTATGACGGTATCCTGAACATCCTCGAGGAGCTGAAAAATTATACCGAAGTTCATTTTGCCGATGAGGAATCCTATATGAGAAGCATCGGCTATGGGGGCTATGAGGCGCAAAAAAGGGCGCATGAGGCATTTATCTCCCGGCTTGAGGAGATCGACCTCACCCTGGTGGAGGAAGACCCTGAGAAATATCTGGAAAGCCTGATTGAGTTTCTGTTAGGCTGGCTGGTGAACCATATCTTACATATGGATAAGCAAATCCCCTCCGGGAAATAAGCTTCAGCTTTTTAACATAAAGGCGTAAAAATGCGCAGTATACCGTCCGTGAGCCACCGCCGGAAATTCATTTTGAGATTTTCCGCGGTGATTTCCCGGCATTTTTCCCGGGTGGCCGTAAAGTCCGATTTCAGGTCCTGTAAAAGGGATGCCCTATAGAACAGGGAGTTGTTTTCAAAGTGTAAAAACAGGCTGCGGTAGTCCAGATTTACCGTACCCACTGTTCCGATCATATCGTCGATTACGCAGCCCTTGGCGTGGACGAAGCCGGGCGTGTACTCGTATATTTTCACGCCTGCTTCAAGCAGCACAGGGTAGAAACTGTTGGACATGCGGAATATGAGCTTCTTATCGGGAACTCCCGGCATGATGATCTGTACGTCCACTCCGCGGCGGGCCGCCCGGACAAAAGCGTCCGTAAGGGCGTCTCCCGGCATAAGATACGGCGTGTAGAACCATGCGTAATTCTGCGCCTGGGACAGCAGATCGATGTAAAGCTCATTGCTCGCTGCATCGCTCCGAAGCGGTGAGTCGTAATAGCTGAGCACATAGCCGTCCTGCTTTGCGCCGGAAAGCTGCGGACTTTCCTGACACAGGAGCTCATCGGGGATGGGATCCCTGGTAAATGCATTCCAGAATTCCGCGAACATACGGGTATAGTTCTGGACGGCCTCACCGGACAGCCGGAAGCCGATATCTTTCCAATGTCCGAATTTTTCAATGTGATTGATGTATTCGTCCGCCAGGTTCACGCCGCCGCTGAAAGCGGTCTTTCCGTCGATGATCAGCATTTTTCTGTGATCTCTGTTATTGAGTGTTCCCTTGATGACGACTAACGGGTTGAAAGCCGCACAATGTATTCCTTTTTTCCGGAGGTCTTCGGCATTCTTTTTGGAGTAAGTGGAAATACTGCCAAGATCGTCGTACATCACGCGCACATCTACGCCCTGAGCGGCCTTGCGGCTGAGGATCTCCACCATGGAATCCCACATATACCCGTTTTCTATGATAAAATACTCTACAAAGATGAATCGCTCGGCCTTTTCCAGCTCTGCCAGCATGGCGGGAAAAAGTCTGTCGCCCAGGGGAAAATATTCCGCGCTGTCATTGCGGCACAGCGGCAGGCCCGTTATGGACTGCAGGGACCGGAAAGTCTGGGAGATCCGCCTGTTCTCTGCAGCAAGGGCCTCATAGATCGGTCCGGTGTCTTTTAAAGGTACAGGGAAAGGTTTTGCCGCCGCCAGCTTTTTCCGGAGGGGCCTGGTGGTGCGCTTGTTCCCGAAGAACAGGTACAGCGCCGCTCCCGGGAGAGGAAAGGTCAGGATCACCAGCAGCCACAGGATCTTATAAGTGTCCTCATCGCGCTTGGTGATCAGATACAGCACAAAGAGAAAGGACAGCACGGAAAGGCCGAAGCTGATCACGGCCGCCCATGGAGCAAGCCATTTCAACAATACGAAAAGCCAGAGCCCCTGAAGCAGGACAGCCGGCAGAACGGTCAAAACACGTCTGATAATCTTATTCATTCTAGCCTCCATTCTAAGCGAATACATTCGCTTTGTGCTTTACGCGGCGGAAGCGATGAAGCAATAAGCTGTCGAGCTTATTTTTCACACGTACCTCCATGCTGTAATAGAATATAATGTATTTAAATATTTTGCATATATGAGATATATATCCTCATTCAAGCCTTGTAGAAAATTATATTTCTTTTAGAGATTCTGTCAAGTACCGCGCCACAAAGAGTAAAAGTAACAGTTACAAGTAAAAGCGTTGACTGTATAAAAGGGATTGACAAACCATATGGGCGATAGTACAATAAAACTCAATATCCCTAGTAATTCACTAGGAAATCTATAATATTAGTCGGGAGGATAAAATTATGAGAAAGAAGTTTTTAAGTATGCTGCTTGCAGCCAGCCTTTTGACAGTGGCTGTGACCGGGTGCGGAAGCGATGCCGGGACCACGGCGGGAAACGGCTCCGGAACCGAAAGCAGTGCCGGAACAGAGAGCGATGCCGGGCAGACGCAGGGGGACGATCTGCTGGCTCAGATCAAATCCAGTGGTAAGATCGTTTTTGCTATGGAGGGCAACTGGGCGCCCTGGACCTATCACGATGAGAGCGGTGAACTGGTAGGCTTTGACACGGAAGTCGGCAAGATGATCGCCGAAAAGCTGGGTGTTGAGGCTGAGTTTGTGGAGGGCGAATGGGAGGGCCTCTTCATGGGGCTTGACAATGGCCGGTATGACGCGGTGATCAACGGTGTGGAAGTGACGGATGAGCGGGCGGAAAAGTATGATTTTTCTGACCCTTACGGCTATATCCACACAGCACTGATCGTTAAGAACAGCAATACCGATATTCAGAGCTTCGAGGATCTGAACGGCAAGACCACGGCCAACAGCCTGAACAGCACATATCAGTTCCTTGCGCAGGATTACGGCGCCGAGGTACAGAACGTGGATTCCCTGGCGGAGACTATGGAGATGGTACTTTCCGGCCGTGTGGATGCTACGCTGAATGCGGATGTCTCCTTTTATGAGTACATGAGCCAGCAGCCTGCCGCTGAGCTGAAAGTGGTGGCGCTGACAGAGGACGCCTCTCTGGTGGCCATTCCCATGCGCAAAGGAGCAGAGACCGAAAGCCTGCGTGCGGCAGTGAACGAGGCGCTTGGGGAGCTTCGGGATTCCGGAGAGCTGGCGGCAGTCTCCGAAAAGTATTTTGGCAGTGACATTACCAGTGAAAACTGAGGATTGCGGAAAACCGCAGACATAAATTCTGATCATATCATTAATATAGGAGAGAGGCACTATGACGGATCGACTGACTGATATTTTGATTTCTTCCTTTCCGCAGATGCTTCTGGCTGCCATAAAGATGAGCATACCCCTTACGGTCATTTCGTTTCTTTTGGGTATGGCGCTGGCGCTGCTTCTTGCCATCGTGCAGGTGGCGGACATTAAGATACTGAAACAGATTTCCCAGATCTATATCTGGATCTTCCGGGGAACGCCCCTGCTGGTGCAGCTGTATATTATTTTTCACGGCCTGCCCCAGCTGGGGATCGTGCTGGGAGCGTTCCCCTCCGCCGTGATCGCCTTTGGCATGAACGTGGCGGCATATAATGCGGAGGCCATACGGGCGGCGATCCTTGCGGTGCCCACGGGTCAGACGGAGGCTTCTTACCTGATCGGGCTCAATTATCCCCAGCTGATGCTGCGTGTAGTTCTACCCCAGGCATTTCCGATCTCGTTTCCGTCCCTTTTTAATAACCTGATTTCCCTTTTGAAAGATACCTCTCTGGCTTCCTGCATTACTATTCCGGAGCTGCTTGCCAAGACCCAGAAAATCGCCGGGCGCACTTTTGATTATCTGCCCATGTTCTGCGAGGCTGCGGTGATCTATCTGATGATCTGCACGCTGCTCACATGGCTTCAGGGCTTTTTGGAAAAAAAGATGGCATGGGAGACAAAGAAAGTAAGAACCGGACGCCATATGCGGCTGAAAGCGGGGACCTGACGTATGCTAGAGGTAAAACAGCTATATAAATCCTTTGGAAAAGAAGAAGTGCTGAAGGGAATCGATTTCCGGGTGGACAAAGGAGAGGCAGTGGCAGTGCTGGGCCCAAGCGGCTCTGGGAAGACAACTCTGCTCCGCTGTATCAGCTTTTTAGAGCGGGTGAACGGCGGCGAGATCATTTTTGACGGACTGCATCATGATATGAGCCATATCAGCAAAAAGATGATCCGCCAGATCCGAATGCAGATGGGATTTGTGTTTCAGAGCTTCAATCTGTTTCGGAATATGACGGCGCTGCACAATGTGACAATTGGTCTGACGGCTGCGCGCAAAATGCCGAAAGGGGAAGCGGAACAGATCGCATGGGAGATGCTAAGGAAAGTCGGCCTGGAAGAGAGGGCCGGTTATTACCCGGATCAGCTTTCGGGCGGCCAGCAACAGCGTGTGGCCATTGCCCGCGCCATCGCCGCGAATCCCAAAGTGATTCTTTTTGACGAGCCTACGTCGGCCCTGGACCCGGAATTGACAGGCGAGGTCCTTGACGTGATGAAAAAGCTGGCGGACGAGGGGACCACCATGGTGGTGGTCACGCATGAGATGGGATTTGCCAGAGAGGCGGCGGACAGAGTGGTGTTTATGGAGGACGGTGTCATTGTGGAGGAAGCCCCGTCGGGAGAATTTTTCCAAAATCCTCAAAAGGAGAGAAGCGTACAATTCCTGCGCCGAGTGTTGGGTACTGCAAAATAACAGTCCTGCGCGGCGGAACTGTTACGGCAGATAGAAAGAATTTCTGTGGTATCTTGAATTATGAGGCAAGGAAAGGTATAATGATGTCTATAGCGGAATCGGAAAGGGAAGAACATGGCAGAAAGGGAAACTGCCATACAGGGAATGATATTTTAGATAGAAAAGGAGAGAGGTAAAATGGGATTTCTGACAGGTAAGACGGCAATCATCACAGGCGCAGGACGTGCAGTGCTGAAAGATGGCGGATGCGGTTCTATCGGTTACGGCATCGCCACCGCTTATGCAAAAGAGGGCGCAAATCTTGTGATCACCGGACGGAATGTGAAGAAGCTGGAGGATGCCAAGGAAGAGCTGGAGCGGCTTTATGGCATTAAGGTACTCATTGTGCAGGCGGATGTCAACGCCGGCGCGGACAATGAGGCAGTGGTGAATGAAGTGGTGAAGCAGACTATGGATACTTTCGGCAGGATTGATGTGCTGATCAACAATGCACAGGCGTCCGCGTCCGGCGTTCCTCTTGCGGAGCACACGACAGACCAGTTTAATCTGGCGCTGTACTCCGGGCTGTATGCTGTATTCTATTACATGAAAGCATGCTATCCTTACCTGAAAGAGACCAAAGGGACCGTGATCAACTTTGCTTCCGGGGCAGGGCTCTTCGGCAACTTTGGCCAGTGCGCATATGCGGCGGCCAAGGAAGGTATCCGGGGACTGACCAGAGTGGCCGCTACCGAGTGGGGCAAGGACGGTATCAATGTAAATATTATCTGCCCTCTTGCGTGGACTGCACAGCTGGAGCAGTTTCAAGAGGCATATCCCGATGCCTTTGAGAAGAATGTACATATGCCTCCTATGGGCCATTACGGGAATGCAGAGACGGAGATCGGGCGCGTCTGCGTACAGCTGGCATCTCCTGACTTCAAATTTATGAGCGGCGAGACGCTGACTCTGGAAGGCGGTATGGGACAGAGACCGTAATACTCATAATACTAAAATACTATGGCTGTTCAGCCTACAGCGGGAGGAGGAGTGACTATGAATCTTGTGATCACCATGAGCCGGAGGTATGGAACGGGAGCCAGTATGATAGCCAGTGAGCTGTCTGAAAGGCTGGGGATCCCTGTCTATGACAAGGCTTATATCGAAAATGAGATCCACGACAATGACTTCGCCAAGGAAGCGGAATTCATCAAAGAACTGGCCACTCATTCCTGTATTATCCTAGGGCGGTGCGCTTCTGAGATCCTCAAGGGGCAGCCGAACGTGTTCAACGTATATGTCTGTGCCGACAAGGAGGACCGTATTCAGCGCATCATGAAAAAGGAATCCCTGGATTATGATGCGGCGAAGAACCTGTTGGAAAAGAATGACAGGCAGCGGGCACAGTTCAATGTGGAGCATACCGGTAAGGTATGGGGAGACGTGAACAATTATCATATGATTCTGGATACGAGCCGGCTGGGAGCGGAAAACTGCGCAGATATCCTGATCAAGTACTTTGAGAGGATTGACGTTATTTAAAAACAGAATGGGGAATGTGCAAAGGGGCGGTGAAATTTTGGGGAATTATGCCAAATAGAAGCCGCCTTTTTTGTGTAATATTACTTTGATTTCGCTTTTTCCGATGTGCTAAAATAGAAAAGATTTGGAGGGAACGGACGTATGCTGCTGGCATTTTTTTTAATGTGGGTGATCTTTAACGGCAATCTTACCCTGGAGATCTGTCTGTTCGGGGTCGTGATCTCGGGAGTTATGTTTGCGTTTGTCTGCAGATTTATGGATTTTTCCCTGCAAAAGGAACTTCACATTTACAAGAGGCTGTTCCTTTTTGTAAGGTATGTATTTCTTCTTGTAAAAGAGATCGTGAAAGCCAATTTTGGTGTGATCCGCATGATCCTCAGCCAGCGTGAGGAGATCGAGCCTGCATTGGTAACGTTTCGGTCGGATCTGAAATCCTCCACGGGGCGGGCGTTTCTTGCCAATGCGATCACTTTGACGCCTGGGACTATCACGGTAGCTTTAGAAGGGAATCGATACACGGTCCACTGTCTGGACAAAAGCCTGGCGGATGGAATGGATGACAGTAAATTTGTGGAGTATGTCAGAAAGCTGGAAGCGTAATGCCGTAAGACCGCAGGCGGACCGAAAGGAAACAGTATGGGAAAAGGAATTCAAAGTCTGGAACAGACTTACAGTATTTTTTTAACGGGAATCTTGATCGTTCTTGCGGTATTGATCGTACTGTGCCTGATACGGTCCATCGTTGGGCCAAAGGTTGCCGACCGTATCGTGGCAGTGAACATGATGGGAACTATGGTCATTGTAGTCATTGCAGTGCTGGCTCTGATGCTGGGAGAGGGATATTTGGCGGATATCTGTATTATTTACGCCATGATCAGCTTCCTTGCGGTGATCGTCCTGACAAAGGTATATATGGGCGTCTATATGGAAAAACGGGAAAAAGAGAAAAAGGAGGAGGGACCGGAAGATGGCAGCGTTTGAGTGGATCCGATTTCTTGTGGGAGCGGCTCTGCTTCTGGCGGGGATAGCTATTTTTATCATTGAAATGATCGGCGTATTCCGCTTCCGGTACGTGCTGAACCGCATGCATGCCGCCGCTATGGGCGATACGTTGGGGATCGGCTTCTGCCTGCTCGGGCTGGTGGTGATGAACGGGCTGAATTTTACTTCTCTGAAATTGTTTCTTGTGATTGTTTTTCTGTGGTTTTCCTCCCCGGTGTCCTCGCACCTGATCGCGAGGCTGGAGGTCTCCACCTGCGAAGATAAGGAAACGCATTACGAAAAGTTTTCCCTGGACTCAGAGGACCGTGAAAAAGACTGTCCGGACAGCGGCCCGGAAAAGGAACCGGAAAGGTGACCGCAGGGAGATCACCGATGATCAGCAGAAAGGCGGAGTGGATATGACTGTATTTACCTGTATCCTGATGGGCTTTCTCATTGTATGCGCCGTTGCGGCCAGCCTGTCAAAAAATCTTTTGAACACAATCCTGATCTTTATGTCCTACAGCCTTGTGATGTCCGTGATTTGGATACTGCTGGAATCGCCGGATCTGGCCATTACGGAGGCGGCTGTGGGGGCGGGCGTCACTACTGTGCTGTTCCTTGTAACGTTGAAAAAGATACATGCGATCATCAAAAAGGACGACGGCCGGGAGGAAAAGGACGATGAGTAAAAGGGTTCCCCAGGAGCAGTACGAAAAGACGTTTTCTTATAAGTTCAAAAGATGGCTGGACGGCACAAAGGACCCTTATCTGAATGAGGTGGAAATGAAGCCTCAGGAGCCTTTTTGTGAATCGCAGCAGGACGTGGAGCGCAGAGAGGAATATCGAAAGGGTATGCGGGAGAGGGTCTATAATCTTGACCGAAATGCAGGCCAGAGGATCTTCCGGAAGTTTTACAGTGTATTTTCCGTGCTGTTCTGCCTGTTCCTGGTGGCGATGCTGCTTGCGGCGGTATCCTGGCTCCCGTCTTTTGGAGAGGCGGACAACCCTGTAAATAATGAAGTGTCCCGGCGATATATCGAAAAGGGTCTTCAGGAGACCGGCGCCGTGAATATCGTCACGGGAATGATTCTGGATTACAGGGCTTTTGATACTCTGGGAGAATCCCATGTGTTGTTTGTGGCTACCTGTACAGTGCTGATCCTGCTTCGCCTGGACCGCAGAGAAGACATGGAGAAATATCAGTCCAATGACCGGCTTCACGAGCCGAAAAACGATGTGATCCTGCAGACGGCGGCAAAAATCCTGGTGCCTCCCATTATGATTTTCGGTATTTATGTGATCCTGGCGGGACACCTTGGGCCCGGCGGCGGTTTTTCCGGCGGTGCTGTCATTGGCGCAGGCATGATTCTGTACCTGAACGCCTTTGGCTTTGCCAAGACAGAGAAATTCTTCACGGCCAAGACCTATAAGCGGCTGAGCTTTGGCGCGCTGGCCTGCTACAGTCTGGCAAAGAGTTATTCCTTTTATACCGGCGCCAACCACATTGAGAGTGTGATCCCGCTGGGAACGCCGGGAGCCATTTTGAGCAGCGGCCTGATCCTGATTTTGAATATCTGTGTGGGTATTGTGGTGGCGGGGACTATGTACACCTTTTACGTTATGTTCCGCAAAGGGGGGTATTGACCGATGAATGCGGCAAATCTGTTGAACAATTACGGCGAAGCCGTGGCTATGATCCTGTTCGGCATCGGGTTTTCCAATCTGCTGCTGCAGAAGAATCTGATCAAGAAGATCATCGGCCTGAATATTATGGACACTGCCATGTATCTGTTCCTCGCCCTGAAAGGGTATATTCATGGCCGAAAGGCTCCCGTGGTAGTGGATGGAGTGCAGAGCGTGGAGGCTTATATCAATCCGATCCCCAGCGGACTGGTGCTGACGGGGATCGTGGTATCCGTATCCGTTACGGCCCTGATGCTGGCGCTGACGATCCGCCTGTACCATCGATATCATACCCTGGATCTTGACGAGATATCCGCACGCCTGAAAAAGGAGGGGAAATAATGGATTTTGTGCGCAATTTCCCCTTTATGTCCATAATATTGTCCCTGTTTTCCGGTCCGCTGTCCTCTGTCCTGAATGCAAAATGGGCAAAGAGGCTCAACACGGCTGTGATCACGGCAGTGGGGATCATGTCGGCAGCAGTGTTAATATACGTGCTGGGGACGGGGGAGCCCTATGTCTATATGATGGGGCACTTTCCGGCGCCCTGGGGCAATGAGATCCGAGTGGGAGTGCTGGAGGCCTTTATGGCTCTGTTCTTTTGTGTCATCATGCTGCTGTCTATGATGGGCGGCAGTGCGGAGCGGCAGAAAGAACTGGAAGAGAGCAAGCAGAACCTGTATTATATCATGGTAGACCTGCTGCTGTGCTCCCTGCTGGCGCTGGTCTATACCAATGACCTGTTCACTGCCTATGTCTTTGTGGAGATCAATACGATATCCGCCTGCGGCCTGATCATGATCAGGCAGAATGGGCGGACTATAGAGGCGGCTGTCAGGTATATGATTATGAGCCTTTTGGGATCCGGCCTGCTGCTTTTGGGCATCTGCTTTCTGTATGACCTGACGGGTCACCTGCTCATGAGCAATATCAAAGAGCAGGTGCAGATCCTGGCGGCGAGCGGAGAATATCACATTCCCCTTATCGTATCCCTGGGGCTAATGTCCGTGGGATTGGCCATCAAAAGTGCGCTGTATCCTTTTCATACCTGGCTGCCGGACGCCTATGGATATTCCACCATATCCTCCGCTGCGATCCTGTCTTCACTGGTATCAAAGGGTTACATCTTTCTGCTGATCAAGATTTTCTACAGAGTGATCGGATTTGACTTTGTGGGTGAGAGCAAGGTAATCCACGTATTGTACGTGTTCGGTATCATCGGCATGATCATGGGATCTGTCAGCGCGATCAGAGAGGATAAGATCCGAAGAATGATCGCTTATTCCTCTGTGGCCCAGATCGGGTATATCTACATGGGCTTCGGACTGGGGACGGCGGAAGGCGTTCTTGCCAGCATGTATCATGTGATATCCCATTCCGCCACCAAATCCCTGCTCTTTGTGGCGGCATCCGGACTTACCGATGCCTCCGGCAACAGCAGGCATTTTCGGGATTTGACAGGGGCCGGATACCGCAACAGACTGGCGGGGGCAGCGTTTACTGTGGGAAGCCTTTCCATGGTGGGTATGCCCATATTTTCGGGATTTATCTCAAAATTGCTCTTTGCCCGGGCGGCGTTCGGCCATGAATACAAAATGTTGCCCACGCTGATTGCCTTGGCGGTCAGCACGATCTTAAATGCGGTGTACTTTATGAAAACGGTGATACGGATCTACACCCCCGCAGAACATCCGGCAGAGATGGCACAGGGTCGGAAGATTACCGTTAAGGAGCAGCCCACAAAGTCTGTGGCTTTGGTGTTCTTTATCCTGCTGAATCTTTTGCTGGGATTGAGCTCGGAGCCTGTGACACGGCTGATCCGTCAGGGGCTTGACATGTTTGGCTAAGGCGGGAGTGCCGGTTTCCCATATTGGGATTTTGAGATTGATCATGGGGGTTCATATGGATAAAATACTTCTGGTTCCCATACTGGTTCCCATAGCGGCTGGCATCGGGCTTTTGTGCCTGTCATTTCGGGAACATCTATACAGGGCACAGGTCTGCGGGGACAGCGGCGTGGGAGCACGTCCGGAAAGATCATATGACAGCGGAAAATCGGGAAAGAGCGTCCTGCATGCTTTCTTTATGACAGTTTTGTCATTTTCTGCCGCTGCCGCTCTGTATCTGGCGTGGACAAAGGACAGGAGCCTGAAGCTCTTTATGCTGCTTGAGGATATTCCCGTTCTGTTCCACGTGGATCAGATGGGCCGGCTGTTCGTCACGCTGTTCAGCGTGATCTGGCTTCTGACCGGAGTTTATTCTCTGAAATACATGGAGCATGAGGGGGAGGAAAAGCGTTATTTCGGATTTTACCTGATTCTGTACGGTGTGTTGACGGCGCTTGCTTTCGCCGGGAATCTCGTGACATTCTATCTTTGCTATGAATTTGTGACAATCGTGTCATTTCCTCTTGTGATGCACAGCGGGACGAAAGAATCGATCATGGCGGCGCTAAAATACCTGTTTTATTCCATGTGCGGCGCCTATGGGGGGCTTTTCGGCATTTCTTTCTTGAACCGTTACTGTGTCTCTCTGGACTTTGTGCCTGGCGGGCAGCTGGGCGCCTCTGCCCAAGGGCATGAGTGGATCCTGCTAATCGCTGTATTTGTCATGCTGATCGGATTTGGCGCCAAGGCAGGAATGCTGCCGCTTCACGCATGGCTTCCCTCGGCGCATCCGGTGGCTCCGTCCCCGGCCTCCGCAGTACTGTCTGCCATTATCGTCAAGGCGGGGGTGCTGGCAGTGATCCGGGTGGTGTATTACGTGGCGGGCCCGGAATTCTTAAGGGGGACCTGGGTACAGTACGCCTGGATGGCGCTGTCGTTAGCCACTGTGTTTATGGGTTCTTTGCTGGCGTATCGGGAAAAAGGCTTTAAAAAGCGTCTGGCGTATTCGACCGTGAGCCAGGTGTCATATATTCTGTTCGGCCTTTCCCTGCTGACACCCCTGGGAATCACCGGGGCGCTTTTGCATGTGACTGCCCACGGAGTGATCAAATGCGGGCTCTTTCTGACTGCGGGGATATTCCTGTACAAATTCGGCTATACACAGGTGGAAGAGCTGGTGGGGATCGGGAAAAGGATGCCGGCGGCCCTGTGGTGCTATACTATTTTTTCTCTGGGACTTATCGGGATTCCGCCTACTGCCGGTTTTATCAGCAAATGGTATCTGGCGCAGGGGGCCCTGGAACAGGGTCTGGGCTTCGGCCCCGTGGTGCTCCTTTTAAGCGCCCTGCTCACGGCGGGCTATCTGCTGCCGATCGTTATGAAAGGCTTCTTCCCCGGGGAAGCCTTTCAGGGGCAGGATCTAAAGCGGGAGGAACCTCCCCTTAGCATGCTTGTGCCCCTTGTGCTGTTGGCGGTGCTGACGGTACTGATAGGGCTGTTTCCGAATCCCCTGACAGGGGTTATCCGGGAAATCGCAGAATCCGTATGGAGCCGGTGACAGACCGGAGGCAAAGCGCAGTGCTTTCTGAGGCTTGTGTGAGAAAGGTTTTTAAGATATGACTGAGATGATAATGCTGATCGTAGTGATTCTTCCTATATTGCTTGGCGTGTCTCTGTGGCTGCCGCCGTTCCGAAGCCGGAAAGCAATGAGGGTCTGGCTGGAGGCAGGGGTGATCGTAAACTCTCTCCTTGTATTTCTGATGCTTTCCCATCGCCCGGAGGGAGTGCTGACAGTCTTCCGCTTTACGGGCAACTTAAGCGTTACATTCCGACTGGACAGCCTTGGGAGCGTGTTTGCGGGCCTTGTTGCCTTTCTCTGGCCGCTCGCCACGCTTTACTCCTTTGAGTATATGGAGCACGAAAAGGGCAGCGAAAGAGAATTTTTTATGTTCTATACAATTACCTACGGTGTTACCCTGGGGATAGCGCTGTCGGAAAATATCCTGACAATGTATTTCTTTTTTGAAATGCTGAGCCTGATTACATTGCCGTTAGTGATGCACACAAGGACCCGAGAGGCGATCCTGGCAAGCCGGACCTACCTGTATTACATGCTGGGCGGCGCCGCTTTCGCCTTTATCGGCATGATCTATATTCTCACTTACGGAAGCACCTCCTCCTTTGTGCCGGGCGGCGTTCTGGGAGAAGCGGCTCAGAGCAGACAGGATTTGATGCTGATTGTGTATGTGCTCTGCTTCTGCGGCTTCAGCGTAAAGACGGCTCTGTGGCCTTTTTCTTCCTGGCTACCCAAGGCGGGTGTGGCTCCCACCCCGGTGACGGCCCTGCTCCATGCGGTTGCGGTGGTAAATACGGGCGCCTTTGCCGCCATGCGGGTGACGTATTACAGCTTTGACACCCAGCTCATCAGGGGGACCTGGGCGCAGAAAGCCGTAATGACGCTTGTGATCATTACCATCGTATATGGCTGCAGCAGAGCTTTGAAAGAAACGCATTTTAAGAGGCGGCTGGCCTGGTCCACTGTCAGCAATCTTTCCTATATTCTTTTCGGCGTGGTGCTTATGACGCCGCTTGGGCTCAAAGGGGCTCTGGCCCACATGGTCTTTCATTCCTTTATAAAAATAACCGCCTTTTTCTGCGCCGGTGCAGTAATCTGCAGGGCGGAGAAAAACTATGTCCACGAGCTGGACGGCCTGGGCAGGAGAATGCCCGCTACATTTCTGGCTTTTACCCTGTCGGGGCTTGCGCTGATGGGCGTCCCGGGCCTGTGCGGCTTTGTGGGCAAGTGGTATCTGGCCGGTGCGGCAGTGGAGACAGGAATGCCTCTGGCATATGCCGGTGTGGCGGCCCTTTTGATTTCGGCGCTGCTCACGGCTGTCTACATGATGACCATATCCGTGCGCGCTTTCTTTCCCGGCAGGGATTTTCGGGAGGATCCCGGGGAGCAGGCAGGGGATCCCGGCTGGCGGATGCTTCTGCCGTTAGCTGTATTTTCGGCGGTCATAGTCTACTTTGGCGTGCACTCAGGGCCGCTTATGGACATATTGGACAAAATGTTATAGTTATATAGTTGAAATTTGTGCGAAAAGAGAATAAAATGATAAGAAAAGGGCATTAAGGAGGGAAATGCAATGAAAAAAAGAAAGGGAAGCCTGATTTTTTCCATTATGATCATGAGCGCTGTGATCGTGATCCTGACGGCGATCATAATCGGCGGAAATGCAGTGGTATCTCTGGGCTCCATGTCCAAGTCATCATTCTCTACCTATGAAGAGGCTATGGACGAGGGGTATAAGACAGAGATCAAATCCCAGGTGCAGAGCACCATGTCCGTGATGCAGGCCCAGTACGACCTGTACCAGGCCGGCGAAAAGACGGAGGAGGAGGCGAAGAATGACGCCAAGGAGATCATACGCAGCATGCGTTACCGTGACGATCAGAGCGGATATTTCTGGATCGATGACACAGATTATATCCTGGTAATGCATCCCATTCTGGTGGAGAATGAGGGAAATAACCGCTATGATCTGGAAGACCCCAATGGAGTCATGATCGTCCAGTCTATCGTAAATGTATGCCAGACGCCGGAAAAGGGCGGCTTCAATGAGTTCTACTTTACCAAGGCGGACGGCGTCACCGTGGCTCCTAAGATTGCATACTCCCAGATCTTTGAGCCCTGGGGCTGGATCGTTTCCACCGGCAACTATGTAGACGATATTACGCTGGCAAAGGAAGAGACCCAGGCGGAACTGGACGATCTGTATCATTCCGTTCTGATGCGTGTGGATGTGGTATTCATTATTGCAATTCTGATCGGTCTGGCGATCGCCTTTGCAGTGGGCCGCGTCCTGATCGCTCCTCTGAAGAAGATACAGGTATTTGCAGGGCATATCGCAGACGGCAACCTGACTACCAGTGTTGACGTGAAGCAGAATAACGAGATCGGCCAGACGGCGGAGGCCCTCCGGGTGGCCCAGGACAATATGCATGAGCTTCTGCGCGGTATCAATGACGTGGCCCAGGGCGTGAATGGTGTCCTGGACAAATTCGATTCCGCTTTCCGCAACATGAAAGAATCCATCGACCAGGTGAATACGGCAGTGGAATCCATTGCGGATAATGTAAGCCAGCAGGCCGGTTCCACGGATGCGGCCAACGGCGATGTGAGCGTGATGGCTGACCGGATCCGCCAGACCGGCGATGAGGTGGAGAGCCTGGACCAGAACGCAAGGGATATGAACCAGATCAGCGAACAGTCCATGGAGACCTTAAAACAGCTGATCCAGGTAAACGAATCCACGAGAAAGAGCATTACCAGTATGGCGGAGCAGATCAACTCCACCCATAATTCCGTACAGCAGATCCATGTGGCAGCCAATCTGATCAACGAGATTTCCGACCAGACCAGCCTGCTCGCGCTGAATGCCAGCATAGAGGCTGCAAGGGCCGGAGAGGCAGGGAAAGGCTTTGCGGTGGTCGCAGACGAGATCGCAAAGCTGGCGAACCAATCATCCGAGTCCGTGGACGAGATCAACAGAGTAGTGGAGGAGCTGCAGAACAATGCAACGAAATCCGTGGAGGGCATGAAAGAGATCAACAGCTCCGTGGACAAACAGGTGGATACCCTCACCGAGACACAGAAGATCTTTATGCAGCTGCATCAGGAGCTGGGCACATGCGTATCCTCTGTCCAGTCCATTGACGGCATGACGGAAGAACTGGAGAAGCAGCGCACCAATGTGACGGATTCCCTGAATGTGCTGAACCGTCTGGCTCAGGACAATGCGGCAGTGGCCCAGGAGACATCCGCTATGTCGGCAGAGCTGGCAAAGGTAGTGGACGATTCCGGCTCTATTGTGGAGGAACTGGAGCATAAGGTGGGTGCGCTGATGGACAGCATCCATAAATTTGTGATCTGACGCTGAGCTATAAATTTATGTCCGCTGAAACGGACATAGAACGATTGATCGGTATGCGTGCTGAAGCACGCATGGGGTGTAATGATGAGACAGGGAATGTACTTGGCAGCATTGGTATTTTTTCCCTTTGTGGCAGGACTCTTGAGCTTCGGCGCAGGAGTCCTGTCCGTTCAGGGGAAGCAAAAAAAGGGAGAGGAAAGCCCGCAGGATGATCTCAGGGACACTGTGGCCATTCTTTCCACAGCGCTCGAATTTGCCGGTATGCTTATATTGGCGGTGAAAGCGGGCGCCGGTTCCTCATATGCGTTGACGATCCCCGGGGTATGCGGCTTCGGGCTTTCCTTTACGCTGGACGGCTTTCGGACCCTATACGGGTGCATTGCCTCCTTTATGTGGATGGCAGCCGCAGCCATGTCCCGGGAGTACCTGAAAGGCCATAGGAACAGAAACCGGTTCTACCTGTTCCTCCTGTGGACGCTGGGCGCCACAATGGGGGTGTTCTTATCCGCGGATCTGTACACGACTTTCCTCTTTTTTGAGATCATGTCCTTTACCTCCTATGTGTGGGTGGCCCAGGAAGAGACCGGCCCCGCGCTGCGGGCGGCGGCGACTTATCTGGCGGTGGCCGTGATCGGTGGGCTTGCGATGCTGATGGGCATTTTCCTGCTGTACTGTCAGCTGGGGACTCTGCGCATGGAGGATATTGCGTCAGCGGCAAAGGTCTGTGAAAACAAGAACCTTATTTATACAGCCGGATGCTGTATGCTGGCAGGATTCGGAGCGAAAGCGGGCGTGTTCCCGCTGCATATCTGGCTGCCGAAAGCGCATCCCGTGGCTCCGGCTCCCGCTTCGGCGCTGCTGTCCGGTATCCTTACCAAAACGGGGATCTATGGGGCGCTGATCCTGAGCAGCTGTCTGTTCTTCCGGGATCCCGCCTGGGGGGCGCTGAACCTTGTTCTGGGATTGATCACGATGTTCGGCGGAGCGCTGCTTGCGGTATTCTCCGTTGATCTAAAGCATACTCTGGCCTGCTCGTCCATGTCCCAGATCGGCTTTATCCTGACTGGGATCGGTATGCAGGGGCTTCTCGGGGAGGAAAACGCTTTGGCGGTCCATGGCACCTTTCTCCATATGGTGAATCATTCCCTGATCAAGCTTGTGCTGTTCCTGGCAGCAGGTGTGATCTATCAGAATGCACACGCCCTGAATCTGAATGAGATCAGGGGATTTGGACGGAAAAAACCGCTGCTTGCGGGCATTTTTCTCACAGGCGCACTGGCCATCAGCGGGATTCCGCTCTTTGGAGGATATGTGAGCAAGACTCTGCTTCATGAAAGTATTGTGGAATACGGCGGAGGCCCGTTCATGAAAGCGGCAGAGTGGATATTTTTATTCTCGGGAGGTCTGACGGCCGCGTATATGACAAAGCTGTTCGCGGCGATCTTTATAGAGAAGAATCCGGATGACAGCCTGCAGGAAAAGTACGATAAGACAAAGGCCTATATGAGCCCGTTGAGCGGCGCCGCGCTGACTGTCAGCGCACTGCTCCTGTTCGTGTGGGGACTGGCTCCGCGCCTTACCATGGACCGGGCGGCGGAATACGCCCAGGGATTTATGGGACTGGAGGAAAGCGGTCACAGTGTAGCTTACTTTAGCGGGGAGAATCTAAAGGGCGCTTTGATCTCTGTCGCGATCGGGGCGCTGGTCTATTTCCTGGTGATCCGAAAACTGCTTATGAAGCCGTCCGGGAAATATTCAGGGAAAACCTATATCTGCGCATGGCCTGCATGGCTGGATCTGGAAAACTTGATCTATCGGCCCCTGCTGTTAAAGATCCTGCCGGCCATACTGGGAGTAATCTGCCGGATTCCCGACAGCCTGCCCGATGCGGCAGTGGTCTTTTTGAGAAAAACAGTTTACCGCGACAGTCCGATCCCTCATGAAAGGCCGGAGGGCAATCTGTTTACGGCGGCGCTCGGAAAGATCCTCAATGCCTTTCAGAAGACCGCAAACAGAACCTGGCGCAGGAAGAGGCCTGTCTATAAAGATTATGTACATTTGGCCGCCATGCGCGGCGAGGAACTGCGGGAGAATAACCTGGTGATCGAGCGGAGCCTTTCTTTCGGGCTTTTGCTGTTCTGCATCGGCCTTTCGCTGACGCTCTTTTACCTGATCCTGCTGTAGTTTCGCAGAGAAAATTATTTACAGCCATAGCTTTATAGGATAAACTGTTTGTGGCACAGCCGCAGTCTGTGAAAATAAATCGGAAGTTTGGAGGAGACAAAAATACATGCAGGCATATATTTTCGGACTTGGAATTCCGCTGATACCGCTGCTTCTGCGCAGATTATACAAGAAAGAGGAACATCTGGGCGGAAGAGAGTTTTTCCTCCGCTATGTGATAAATACGCTGGTCATGACTGCGATCGCTACATTTGTAATGGTATTCTTGTGTGATGACAATACCTCTTTTCTGGAAAAGGTGGATTCATCCCCTATGTTCGCCATCAAATTTCTGGCGGTGGAGATCCTGGCGGCAGCCATCGTAACGGCGGCGGAATGGATCCATGAGACCGGGAAAGTGACCTTTGTGCTGGACAGATCAAGCTTTCGGATCACTCCGATCCTGCGCGTCTACAGGAGACTGTGTCCGTTTCTGCCGTATTTTTTTGCGGCAGTGCTGATCTATATGAATGTGCTGATGATCTTTGACAATGTTCTGTGGGGGGACGAGGCATTTTCGGCCAATCTGGTCCGCCAGGATTTCGGCGGCATCATGCAGGTGCTGACGCAGTTAGAGAACCATCCGCCTTTGTACTACTACTGGCTGAAGCTGTGGGTGATGGCATTCGGGGCTTCCGGGCCGGTATATCACTTTGCGTCTGTTGTGGTGTTCATGATAGGCGCAGTGCTTGCGGTGACGGTAGTGAAAAAGCATTATGGCCGGCTCCCCGCAGCGTTTTTCCTTGTGATATCGGGACTGTCCGCCTCCTGTCTGGTGTATAACGTTGAGGTCCGCATGTACGCTCTGGCGTTTCTGGGCGTGGCATATTGTTATTACTGCTGTGCGCGGCTTTTGGAAAACAACCGCCCTGTAAACTGGGCAGGAATGGTACTGTGGGGAGCTGTGGCGGCCTACTCCCATTATTACGCGCTGCTGTCGGTAACGATTCTGATGATTACGACCTGCCTCTTTGCGGTGAAGCGGTTCGGTAAGAAAACCTGGGTCAGGGTATTTGCCGCAGGCGGAGCTTTCCTATTGATCTATCTGCCCTGGCTGAGCATTCTGTTCAGTACCTTGAACAAGGTGACGCACAACTGGTGGGAATCTGCCAACGCCACGCCTGCGGACTGTATGCATATGGTTTTCGGCGGAGAAAATATGAGCAGGCTGAGCTTTCCGCTGTGGCTGATCCTATTTGTGGTCATTCTGGGGGCAGACTTTATAGCTTGCTCAAAGGCACGGGAGAATGGCCGCGTGACCATAGAGTTCAGGGCGCCGGGCTGGCAGAAGCTTTCGCCGGAGGCCTATGCGCTGATCGCGGGAACAGTGACGATCGTGCTGACTGTGATCGTGGGGCTGCTGTCAGCGGAATTTACGGAGCTGGTCCTGGTGGTGAGATTTATCTATCCGTTGACAGGCGTGGTGGCAGTCATGCTGGTCATTGTAGTGTCCCGGGCCCTGGGAATGCTGAAAAAGACAGAGAGCATCGTGAAAGGGCGCTGGCCGGAAAAGGCAGGGGCCTGTATCCTGTCAGGGATTCTCCTTTTGATGATCTATACGGGATATGGAGATTACAGGGCTTTTACCGCGGAGAACCAGTATCAGTCCCAAAAGACACAGGAGCTGCTTCAGATCATAGGTGAGCCGGAGGATGGCATGGTGCTGGTAAATAACGGAATCCAGCATATCGGCTGGACTGTTCTTGAATACTATTTCCCGGAGGCAGAGATCCTGAACGGGAGATGGGATTGTACTGACGCCGACCATTTCTGGTATTTTACGCCGGATGTGCTGGACGCAGATGAGATTGCCGAGATAGAAGCTTCCGGGCTGCACGTTATAGGCGGCTATGCGTATCAGCAGCTGGTAAAATACCCGCTGACGCTGTATGATCTTGTCAGGGAGTGACGGATCACTGTAAAATGGCCGGAAAGGTGATCGAGGATTTTACGGGGAAACGCTGGGGCTATTCAGCGCCGGACACAGGCAGAAATGGTATGCGAAAAGGATAAAAGATCCGCCCTTCCGGGCGGATCTCTTTTTTCAGCTGTGATTTTATTTTAACTGCAATTAAGTATCGGTTTACTCAAAATCCTTTGTGAAGATCTCGGTACCGTCGTTGTTCAGGTACTCAATGCGGAGAACCATATTGGGAATGGACAGCTCCTCGCGGTAAGTATCGCGCAGCTCGGTGAAGACAGAAGCCTGTGCCTCAAGCCCATCATCGATCGTCTGTGCCATCTGATCTTTTACGGAAGCATTGGAAAGATCAAGCTGCTGAGTGAAAGTATAGCTCATGACCATAACATTGTCGCCGTCCGCATACATGGTGCAGGTATACTCATCACTGCTGGCAGATTCTGTAGCCTCCTTGATCTCATCGCTGTTCAGGAAATCTGCAAGAGAAATTGCCTCAGAAGATTCCTCTGCCTCGGATGCATCTGCGGAGCTTTCAGCAGGAACAGAAGCCTCAGAAGAACTCTCGACCTGAGCCTCACTGGAGTTTGCCCCCCCTGCCTCAGAAGAAGAGCCTGCATCGCTGCCGCAGCCGGTGAAAGCCAGCGTCAAGGACAGTGCACAGGACATTGCCATAACTTTTAACAGATTTTTTTTCATTACTTTTCTCCTCCCTTTCTGCCGCCTGGATGTATATTTATTATGTGTTTTTTCTCAGCGCGGCGTGACCGGCTTTTCAGCCGAAACAAACAATGTTCATTATAATCAGTGTCAAAATAAAGTCAACCCCTTTTTCTGTATTTATTTTAATACATGTTACAGTCCCGCGGAAAAAATTGACAATTCCATAGACAAAGCGGATCAAAGTAAGGTAAAATAAAGAATAGTATTGCCGGGGCAAAACTGCGGCGGTACAAAAGCGGAGGAGAAATTTATGGCAGAAAGACAGTATTCACCGGAACGGTATGCTGCGGCAGCGCGAGAGGCTGCTGCGGAGGGGATCGTACTTCTGAGAAATGAGGGGAATGTGCTGCCGCTTGAGAAAGGCAGCCGTCTGGCGTTGTTCGGGCGCAGTCAGTTTCATTATTATAAGAGCGGCACCGGTTCCGGCGGTCTTGTGAACACGGCTTATGTGACAGGGATCCGGGAGGCGCTGGAGCAGTCGGAGGATTACCTGTTAAATGAAAGGGTGACAGCCTGTTATGAGGACTGGCTGAAAGAGCATCCCTTTAACGCCGGAAAGGGCTGGGCCCAGGAGCCCTGGTTCCAGGAGGAGATGCCTCTTACAGAAGAGCTTGTAAAGCAGGCGGCGGAAGAATCGGACACAGCGGTGATCGTAATCGGCAGAACCGCTGGCGAGGACAAGGACAATGCAGTAGAGCCGGGCAGCTATCTGCTTACGGAGGCGGAAGAGCAGATGCTGGAGACAGTGTGCGGCGTTTTCCCGCGCACGGTGGTGCTTTTGAATGTGGGAAATATTATAGATATGAAGTGGGTGGAGAGATACCGCCCGTCAGCTGTGCTGTATGTGTGGCAGGGAGGCCAGGAGGGTGGGAACGGCGTCTTAGATGTGATAAGCGGCCGGGTGACGCCCTGCGGCAGACTGTCCGATACCATTGCATACGATATCAGTGACTATCCGTCCACGGAATCCTACGGAGACGGAAATCGGAACCTATACAGAGAAGATATCTATGTGGGATATCGGTATTTTTCCACCTTTGCCCCTGAGAAGGTCATGTATCCCTTTGGCTTTGGACTGTCCTATACCACCTTTGAACTGACAACGGAAATGTCCGGTATGCCGCCTTTCTTCTTTGCGGGAAAGGCGCTGGAGAACGGGGCAAAATTCAGGATCGGCGTGAAAAATACAGGGAACTGCAGCGGCAGAGAGGTAGTGCAGATCTACTGCCAGGCGCCCCAGGGAGCGCTGGGGAAACCGGCCAGAAACTTCTGCGGTTTTACCAAATCTGACTGTCTGGCTCCCGGAGAATTTCAGGAACTGACGGTAAATGCGCCCTGGAGCCTGCTGGCGTCCTATGACGCCTCCGGCGTTACCGGCAATAAATCCTGCTATGTGCTGGAACCGGGAGACTATGTCTTTTATGTAGGAGAGAATGTGCTGGATGCCGTGGAGGTGGGAAAGCTTTCACTGAACAGGCTGATCATAATCGAAAAGCTGGAGGAGGCCCTGGCCCCCGTGACGGCCTTTTCCCACATAAGGCCGGGCGCGCCGAAAGAGAATGGTACCTATGAGCCGGAATGGGAGGATACGCCACTGCGCACGGCAGACCCCGCCGCAAAACGGCTGGAAAATCTTCCCAAGGAATATCCTTATACAGGGGACCAGGGGTATCGGCTGCAGGATGTGGACGACGGCAGCGCGACAATGGGGGAATTTCTTGCCCAGTTTACAGATGAGGAATTGTGCTGTGCGGTCCGGGGCGAGGGGCCCTGCTCCCCCAAGGTGACACCCGGCGCTGTAGGCGCGTTCGGCGGCCTCACAGAGAGGCTTCTGAAATTTGGGATTCCCGCGGGCTGCTGTGCGGACGGGCCGAGCGGTATCCGGCTGGACTGCGGTACCCGGGCGTTTTCCTTGCCAAACGGCACCTGTCTGGCCTGCACCTTTAACGTGGAGCTGGTGGAGGAGCTGTATCGCTGGGAGGGAATGGAGCTTCGGAAAAATAAGATCGACACTCTGCTGGGCCCTGGGATGAATATTCATAGAAACCCGCTGAACGGCAGAAATTTTGAATATTTCTCGGAGGATCCCCTGCTGACCGGCAAGATGGCGGCGGCACAGCTTAAAGGGCTGCATGCCTGCGGAGTCACGGGGACCATCAAGCATTTCGCCTGCAATAATCAGGAATATAACCGGAATTTCGCGGAGGCTGTGGTATCCGAGAGGGCTCTGCGGGAGATTTACCTGAAAGGCTTTGAAATAGCAGTCAAGGAGGGAAATGCCAGGTCTGTCATGTCCAGCTACAACCCGGTGAATGGTTTCTGGACGGCCAGCAGTTATGATCTTCTGACTACTATTCTTAGGAAAGAATGGGGATTCCAGGGCATTGTGATGACCGACTGGTGGGCCAGAGGAAATGACCAGGGCCAGGAGGGAACCATTCAGAATACGGCGGCCATGGTGCGGAGCCAGAATGACCTTTATATGGTCACGGCAGATGCCTTTACAAACACGAACCACGATAACTCCATGGAAAGCCTGAAGCAGAGAACCGTGACCAGAGGCGAATATCAGCGCTGCGTGGCAAATATCTGCAAATTCCTGCTGAGATCCCCTGCCTGGCTGAGAATGCAGGGGGCTGAGACGGCTCTTGACCGGGAACTGGCGGAATATGCGGAGAGTGAGGCCGAAATTAACGGTGTCGTATGCGATGCGGCGCCGGATGAGCAGGGTCAGGTGGATCCGGCTCTGATGGATACGGGATCCGGCCGAAGCACCATTCTGCAGATTCCGGCAAAGGAGCGGGGGCGCTACCGGCTGGAGCTGACCTGCAGGGCTGCGGCGGAGATCTCGGAACTGGCCCAGATTCCTGTGTCCGTGTTCCAGGATCGGGAGCTTGTAAAAATGTTCTCCCTATCGGGTGCGGATAAGGAATGGCAGACCCAGGTGATCGAACTGCCTCTGCCGGTATACAGCTGCACATTTTATGTCCGGTTCTTTTTCAGCCAGGGTGGAATGGAGATACGCAGCTGTAGGATTATAATGACAGAATCTCTGAAAGAGTGATCATAAGACGGTACTGTTACCGTCCAGGGACAGGATATGGAAAAGAAGACAGACAACGAAATGGCCCAGATTCAGAGAGGGCTGGAGGATTTCCTGGAAAAGGAGCTTCAGATGTATACTCTGAAAAAGGAGGAACAGCCCAAAAAGAAGCCGGACGTCTACCAGTTTTATGAGGAGGACTGGGACAGGGAGGAGCCAAATAGAGCACGTCCCCGGGAGACAGACAGGAGCGGGACCCAGACCCAGGGGCGCAGGAGGACGGATGCGCGGCAGGGTAGTACATCCGGGCGGCAATCCCCCGCAGGAAAAAACGGCAGGAAGCAGAGCGCCGGGAAGAATGCAGGAAAACGGACTTCCGAAAAGAAGAATGCCGGAAAGCAAAAACGCCGGAAGCGGGGCCTGGGACTGAAAAAGATCCTGCTGGCAGTCATACTGATCACAGCACTGCTCGGCTTTGGCTTGTACAGGCTTGTAGGAGTGGTGTATAATAAACTTAATTATGAGAGACTGGAGGCGGTGGCAAAACAGCCGATGCAGGAGGACGGCGTTATCAATATCCTGCTGATTGGAAACGATTCCCGCATGAACGGGGAGGACGGAAGATCCGATGCCATGATCCTGCTGTCTATCAGCCGCCGGACCAAAACGATCTACATGACTTCTCTGCTCAGAGATATGTATGTGGACATTCCGGGAAAGGAGGGAAACCGTCTGAATGCGGCCTATTCCTATGGAGGAGCTCAGCTTTTGATGGAGACGGTGGAACAGAACCTGGACATTCCGGTAAACCGCTATATGCTGGTCAACTTTGAAGCTTTTGCCAATCTGGTAGATGCCGTGGGAGGCGTTGACCTGGAGCTGACCACGGAAGAGATCGAATATGTGAATGGCTATCTGGTAGAATATAATATGCTTACCGGGAGGCCGCAGGGCACGGATAACATGGACACCTCTGTCAGCGGACTCGTACATTTGAACGGGCCCCAGGCGCTGGCGTACTGCAGGAACAGATACCTGGGCACGGACTTTGGCCGCACAGAGCGGCAGCGCAAGGTCCTGACGGAAATCGTCAAAAAAGCTCCGAAAGCGGTGCTGACCAATGGCGGCGAACTGATCGATGGGCTGATGCCGAACCTGACTACAAATCTTACGCAGGCAGAGTGCTTCCGCCTCAGCCTGATGGCGGGGAAGCTCTTGAGCTATGACATAGTGTCTGACAGCATTCCTCAGCCAGGCACCTACACGGATGCCACGATCCGCAAGATGCAGGTACTCCAGGTGGATTTTGAGGCGAACAGGGCTTATCTGAAAGAGAAGCTGTACGGGGAATAGAAATTTTGCGCTGGGCAGAACCGGGGAAACCAAAAGGAGGTACGAAAATGGATTTTATATTGTATGCGGCAGTGGCCTATATGTGCCTGAGCGTGGGGATAGGTATATTCCATTCCCAGGGCCGGAACAAGGTGTTCAACAAACGTCCCATAGAGGTGACAGATGTAAAGGCTTACAACAGGGCCTGCGGCATTCTGGTGTTCGGCTTTGGCATTGCGGCTGAAGTTACCATGTTCTTTATGTGCAACACCACCGGATGGGTGAGCGCCCTGATCACGCTGGCCTTGTTGGGAGAAGCGGGAATTGTGGTGCTGATCTACAATTTTGTAATAGAAAAGAAATATCTGAAAATGCGCTAGATCTTATATTTCATATAAGGAAGTAAATCGGGAATGAGAGGGAAAAAGTCACAGTTTTTTTGTGTGCTGCTGTGTGCGGGTCTTCTGACTGCCTGCAGGATCGGCAGTGATGCCACGGTTCCATGGCTGACGGAAAGGGATGCGGGCCGGTCTTTGGAACCGACCCCGGAGTATCAGCGGCTGACGCCGGAGCCGATACAGCCGGTAACGGTACAGAGCCCTGTGCCTGAGGAAACGGAAACACCGGCTGAGCCGGAGCCGGATCCAGTGATTTCCATCACCGTTTCCGCCGCGGGGGATGTAACTCTGGGAAATTATTATGATCAGGGATATGAGGGAACTTTCCGCGAAATGTACGATCAGCAGCAGGATCCGGCATATTTTCTGGAAAACGTATATGATATTTTCGGCAGCGACGATATGACGCTTGTAAATCTGGAGGGGCCTCTGACTCTGGCCCAGGAGAGAAGAGAGGGCCAGACATACTGCATCAGCGGAGATCCCGGATATGTGGAGATTCTGACGGAGGGCAGTGTGGAGGCGGCGGGAATGGCGAACAATCACCGCCTGGATTATCTGGAGCAGGGCAGCAGGGATACGATAGCCGCTCTGGACAGCGCGGGAATCCCTTATGCCTATGACAGCTATACCGGGGTATATGAGACAAAGGGGATCCGCATCGGCTTTGTGTCCGTAAATGAGGTGGAACAGGGAGCCGGTGTGGAAAAATATGTTCATGAGGGGATCGACTCGCTCAGAGAGGATGGCTGTCAGCTGGTGCTGGTGAGCTGCCACTGGGGCACTGAGCGGGAGTATTATCCGGAAGATTACCAGAAAAGCCTGGGACGCAAATGTATCGACTGGGGCGCAGACCTGGTGATCGGACACCATCCCCATGTGATTCAGGGAATTGAAGAATATCAGGGGAAATACATTGTATATAGCCTGGGGAATTTCTGTTTTGGCGCCAATCGGAACCCCACGGATAAGGACTGCCTGATCGTTCAGCAGACCTTTTATTTTGAAGATGGGGAGAAGCAGGAAAGGACAGAGTTTAAAGCGATTCCCTGTTCGGTGAGCTCCGTTTCCTGGAGGAATGATTACAGGCCTACCCCGGCCTCGGGAGAGGAAGCTGCGCGGATTCTGGGACGCTTGAATGAGTACAGCCGCGATCTGGGACTGCAGTTCGATGCGGATGGATGCCCGGTGAAGTGACCCGGGGTGAGAACGCTTAGGGAAATCGTGGAGGACAGGAATGAAAGGAATCTATTATGACGGAGAGAAGGCTTCTTTCCGGGACGATCTTCCGATGCCCGTACCCGGGCCGGAGGAGAGCCTGATCCGGGTAAAGATGGCGGCGGTGTGCAGCACTGACAAGGAGATTCTGAAGGGGTATCGGCCGGATTTTAAGGGCGTTATGGGACATGAATTTGTAGGAGTGGTGGAACAGTCACCGGATCCGGCTCTGATCGGGAAAACGGTGGCAGGGGAATTGAACGCTTCCTGCGGGAACTGTATCTATTGCAGGACGGGACGCCAGAAACACTGTACCTATCGCCGGGTCCTGGGAATGCACCGCAAGGACGGCTGCTTTGCGGAATACATGACGCTGGATACTTCGCTTCTCCATCAGGTTCCGGACGGATTGCCCGTAGAAAAGGCTATTTACACGGAACCTCTGGCGGCCGCCTTTGAAATTATGACGAGAATGTCGTTTCCGCCCGAAAAAAATATCGGTGTTCTGGGAGACGGCAGGCTGGCGTATTGTGTGGTACAGGCGTTTGCCTCAAGAGGACGCAGGGTGACCGTGATCGGAAAGCATCCGGAGAAACTGGAACTGTTTGCGCCCTATGCGGATATAACGCTGGAGCGGGAGCCGGAGGCATATGAGATCCTGGTGGAGGCAACGGGTTCGCCGGACGGTATCAGACAGGCCCTGGAGATGGTGAGGAAACAGGGGACGATCATTCTAAAAAGCACCTTTGCGGGAGATGTCCAGCTTCCTTTAAGCCTTGTGGCCGTAAATGAGATCACCATCGCGGGGAGCCGGTGCGGTCCGTTTGAGCCGGCTTTGGAGGCGCTTGCCTCCGGAAAGGCGAAATTTCCGGAGCTCACCGTTTTTGCGCCGGAGGATTACGAACAGGCTTTTTCTTATAAGGGGTTTAAGGCAGGCTTTGTTTTTTAAAAGATAAGAACAGAGACAGCACAGAAAGGGGAGAAAATATGGATATGGAGAAAAGAAAATTTGAAAAACTGGGGGTTGAAACGTCCCTGCTCGGGTTCGGATGCATGCGTCTGCCCATGACGGCGGACGAAAAGATCGATGAGCCGGAAGCGGAGCGCATGCTGGACCGCGCTATTGCGTCCGGAGTCAATTACATCGACACCGCTTATCCGTATCACGGCGGAGACAGCGAGCCTTTTGTAGGGCGGGTGCTGAAAAAGTATGACAGGGATTCTTTTTATCTGGCTACAAAGCTGCCCGTATGGCAGGTGAAGACACTGGAGGACGCGGACCGCATTTTTGAGGATCAGCTTGCAAGGCTTCAGACGGATCACATAGACTTCTATCTGCTCCATGCCCTGAACAGCGAAAGGTTTGAAAACCTGTGCAGGATCGGCCTTGCGGAGCATGCGGCGGAATGGAAAAAGCAGGGCAGGATACGCTATCTGGGCTTCTCTTTTCACGACAGTTACGAAACTTTTGAAAGAATACTGAATTACCGTGACTGGGATTTCTGCCAGATCCAGCTCAACTACATGGACGCAGAGCAACAGGCAGGTATGCGGGGATATCGCCTGGCGGAGGAAAAGGGAGTTCCCATGATCATTATGGAGCCTGTGAAAGGGGGATCTCTGGCCGCATATGCCGATGATATCACAGGGCGCTTCCGCAGTCTGGATCCGAATGCTTCCGTGGCCTCTTTTGCACTGCGCTGGGTGGGGAGCCTGCCTAACGTAAAAGTGGTGCTGAGCGGCATGTCTACCATGGAACAGATGGAGGACAACCTGAAGACCTTTTCCTCTTTTAAGCCCTTATCGGAGAGGGAATCCCGCGAAATCAGGGATATCGTGGATCTGATCAACAGCAGGATCCAAAACGGTTGCACAGGCTGCAAATATTGTATGCCGTGTCCGGCGGGCGTGGATATCCCCGGAAACTTCCGGGTGTGGAATACTTACCATATGTATCAGAATTACAATATGGTAAAGAAAAGATGGGAAGTGGACCTGGCGGACGGAAAGCAGGCAAAAAACTGCATAAAATGTGGAAGATGCGCGGCAGTCTGCCCTCAGAAGATCTCCGTGCCGGAGGATCTGGAAAAGGTACAGGCAGATATGGACAAAAAGGAATATATTTTTTAGACAGAACGGACAGCGCTCCAATG
>CANRMK010000001.1 GCA_947631715.1 uncultured Acetatifactor sp. | reverse complement strand
GATTCCAATTTACAGGAAGCCGCTGTCGCCGTATGGCATCTTTCTCTGGACGAAAAGATCCGACAGATGTGCGAGGCCCGGGAGGACTATTACCGCCGCACCGCCGGACGGGAGGCGCTGCTCCGGAAGACCACTTCGGAGCGGGATCAGGCCATCTCAGAGCTGGACCGCCTCCGGCACCTTCTTGAAAAACACGGGATCAATGTCAACGAGGAAAATACCTGAGATTGTGAAAGCGATAGGAGGATTTTCAAGTCTGTGCCAGCAATCCCCAGAAGAACTGTCGGAGCAATCTGCTTCAGAAGAACTTCCCCGCATCGTCCTTTGTGATCGTCACAAGATCTTCAATATTACAATTCAATATCCCGCATAGTTCATTCAGCGAGGTGAGATTCACAGGCTTATTATGCCTCAGCTTGCCCAGTGTAGCGCTGGGGATTCCATGCTTCTTCACCAGACTGTATGTAGTTTCTTCTGAATTTTTCAAGGTCTCCCAAAAGGGACTGTAATTGATCATACATTTCCTGCCCTTGCTCATAAATATTCATCAAATCATTGACTTCATCACTGTTATTCCGTTTTTGCAGTATTACCTAAAAAGAACTATAAGCAGTCACCAGGACTGTTCTACCTAATTGTCCCGAGACTGCTTGTGCAGCTGTTTTACATATCCAGTTTTATCATCACTCCATCTACGATCTGTCTGCTTCCATCTACAAAATAATAAGGCATCCGCTGTATCTGCACATTCTGAAAGGAGTCGTTCTCATGAGCAACAAGCATATCTCTCTATCTTCTCTATCTTCTCTGTCTTCTCAGTCTTCTCAGTCTTCTCTGTTTTCTCAGTCTTCTTTGTCTTCTCTGCCCTCTCTGTCTTCTCAGCTTTCTGTTCCCGCCGTTTCCTCTGACATTTTAGACAGCGTCCACGGCCCTCTGCCCATCCCCATGACGAATGATTATCTCTTCCGCGCCCTGATGCAGCAGAACAACAGGGTACTAAGAGCCCTGATCTGTTCTCTGCTGCACCTTGACGATACCGAAGTGAGCTCCGTCATCATTTCCAACCCCATCGAGCTAGGGGAATATATCGATGACAAGACCTACATACTGGATATCAAGGTCAGCTTGAACGAACATGCCGTCATCGATCTGGAAATGCAGGTAGTCAACGAGGGCAACTGGCCGGAACGGTCCCTCTGCTATCTCTGCCGGGCCTTTGACAGCTTGAACCGCGGCCAGGAATATGAGGATATCCGCCCCGCTATCCAGATCGGACTGCTGAACTTCACGCTGTTCCCGGACAGTCCTGAGTTCTTTGCCGACTATTATATGGCAAATACTAAAAATCATAAAATATATAGTGACAAACTCCGCCTGTCTGTGTTAGACTCAACTCAGATAGATCTTGCAGACGAGGAAGACCGTATCTATAGATTGGACCGCTGGGCCGCCTTTTTCAAAGCCAGCACATGGGAGGAATTGAAAATGCTCGCAAAGGATGATTCCAATTTACAGGAAGCCGCCGTCGCCGTATGGCATCTTTCTCTGGACGAAAAGATCCGCCAGATGTGCGAGGCCCGGGAGGACTATTACCGCCGCACCGCCGGACGGGAAGCGCTTCTCCGGAAGACCACTCTGGAGCGGGACCAGGCCATCGCAGAGCGGGACCGCCTCCAGCATCTTCTTGAAAAACACGGAATCAGTGTCAATGAAGAAGATACCTGATGTTCAGAAGCGATAAGGGGAATTTTTCATTCTGCGCTAAGCTATCCCCAGAAGAACTGTCGGAGCATTTGCTCCAGAATAATTTCCCTGCATCGCCCTTTGTGAACTCACAAGATCTTCAATGTTACAAGTTTTATCTTGGTCGATACTCTCCACATGCATTCCTGATTAATATCCTCAACAAATTAAAGTTCCCTTTGAAAAAACTTATTTTTGTCGGGATCTTTTCATTTTTCGGATAGGCTCGCGTTACAGGGATCTCACATGCTTTCAGCCCAATTTGGGTCGCACGTACAGACAGATAGGCCAATAATTCATATGTCTGAAAAACATCACGCAGGGGTTGTACCTTTTGATCCTGCAGATACCTTGCGGAATATCCTCTGAATGCATTTGTGGTATCTGTGAATCTCTGATGCGCCGTCCATGAAATGATCGGTGCATGGAGCAGTCTCAGGGCGAGCATACGGATCCAAGGTGTATTAACTGCTTTTCCCCCTTGGATAAATCTTGAGCCCTGCACATAATCATACCCTTCTTCCAACTTCCGAATGAAATGCGGCACATCCTCTATGCTATCCTTATTATTGCCATCAATTGTCAAAATGCCTTTATAGCCGCGTTGCAAAGCCCACCATATCCCCATGCGCAGTTGGGCTCCCTGCTTTCCCAGATCGTGTTTCACTAACAATGCATTCACTTTTAGATCCTGCAAACGGCTGGGATCCGTACAGCCATCATCAGACCCGCCATCACAAATAACAATATCCGCGTATTCCTCCACATGATGCTGATTCGCCCTTTCCAGCTCCTTTATAATTCGGTCACCTTCATTAATGATAGGAATCAGTAATGCATAATCCCTTATTTTTTCTTTAAATTCCCAACACTCAAATTTAGGCACGCCTTTTTGTTCAGGAAAGATTTTTTTCCCCATTTCGTTCCCTGTATACCTCCTCACGCTATTTTACCGGATCAAAAACATTCCTTACATATTCCAATATATTTTGCAGAACAGAAAAATCGTCCTGTTTTCGCATTTCTATCGAAACATAGCCTTGATACCTTTCTTTCATCAAGAGTGAAAATAATTCCCGGTGAATATGTCTGTTCTCTATAGGCTGAAGCATAGGCTCACTGATATGTACATGGCTGATCAAATGAACATTTCCCTTTAAACAGGAAATCGGCTCTTCATTCTGGATCATTGTGCCCACATCCAAGTTCAGCCGGAATCCCCTTGAATCGACCTCGTTGACCACGCGGATCGCTGACGGCGTATCGTTCACATAATTTGTGCCATAAATGACAGGATTGGCCTCCATGCCAATCACAGTTCCCTTTTCGGCGGCATAATCTCCTATTTTCTTGAAAAAATCCAACGCTATCTGCGGATCGGCATTCTCAGGCAGATTTCTGTTATGCGGACAGCCAAATACAAGATTGCCGCTGCCAATCGCCACTGCAAAATCAATCGCTTTTTTTGTATGCTCCAAAAGAAAGTTCCTGTCATCATTTGGACCAAATAATTTTTCTTGTCTGCCATACCATATTGACTGCATGGAGGGAATCGTGAATCCCCAGTTTTCCTTTAATGCTTTACTCCATTGCCTGGCAGACTCCTTTTTCTCATAAGGTTCTTCCGGCCATATTCTGGTGGGGGCAATCTCTACTCCGGAATATCCGTTCTTTTTCATTGCGCCGTAAACTCTGTCATCCCAGGTCTTATCCCATGCGATATTTGAAATACAGATCTTCACACCAGCCTCCCGCTCTCGCATATAAAGCTTTTTATCTCTTCTAGAACTATTGCCCTGTCACAGATGTAGCCATTTCTCCCGCCCAATATATCAGTATGTATCGTCCTGTAATCATAATACGCCGGGACACCATCCAACCTGTTCACAAACTCTTTCCCCGTAAGATACCGATACAGTTCTCCTGCAGAAACCGGCTCTGTTGCAGTATGTAAGAGTGTTACTCCTGCTTTCAGTGACTTTTCTATGTCACTCCACAGTCTGCTAAGGTCATAGAATTGAAAAAAGCTCCTGCTGTCAGTGAAATTCATGGCATTAAAACCTAGCGTCCTGAACTTTTCTCTGCATATATATTCTTCTTCTGCGGACAATGCTCTCACTTTATAAAATCCGTTGTTCTGCAGGGCATAGTATTGCTTCAGTTCCGGAGCTTTCTGCTCCAATTCTTTCATCTTTGCTTCTTTCAACATCGACGGTATAACGTGAATCAGATCATAAATAAAATTTTTCTTTAACCCTTTTCCGAACAATCCCGGCAGTCTGACGATCAATGCATCCGGAAAATATTCTCTGACCCATTGCTCCAAATAATATCTATTACAGCCATAGGGCTGAAGATCCGTCGCTTCGACCGTCGCGTTCTCATCCACGTTTCGAGGGTCTGCAAATACGTCAATTGTCGATATCAGCACCAGCTTTTTCGGCGCGATCCTGCTTATATTTTCTTCCGCCTGCCGGATCTGATCCATGTCATTTTCCGGGAAACGATTCGCCAGATATTTTTCCGCCCTAATGCCGGCATAGACCAGCAGTTCCGGCGATGTTCCATATGCCTCACTTATATTCTGGGAATTATATGCCCTGTCAAAGATACAGGTATCATATAGATTGCTCCCTACAAATCCCGTACAGCCTACCAAAGCTTTCATTGAGACGCCTCCGAAATTCTATAGATCCACAGACCTCCACCGGCGTTGATATAACCATTTTTCACGATCAGTTCCGCATCATAATTTGACTCTTCCAGTTGTGCTGTAATCTCATCTGTTATAGGTTCTTTCAAAAATAGCCAGTTATCATGTTCCATGTCCATTTCCGAAAAATCCAAGGGTGTGATATACTGTACCGATGCCTGAGGATAATACAATATGGACTGCCATTTTACAGTACTATCATCCGTTATGATGCAGCTGTTTTCATCTATCTCTGAAGACGCTTCCAGAGTATTGACCACCCTTTTTGCATCTTTTCTCTCTGTTCGTACCGTTTTGACATACTGTGGAAAACAGGATATCAAAATCAAAACTGCCAACGCGACCGCATACCATTTTTTCAACCGGCATTTTGAAATATTGACCCCCATGAGCAGCCACATGATGCACAAACATGGGTATAAATATCTCAGCACAATAATCGGATAGAATAAATCCGATAGAATCTGAGCCGCCGCTATGGTTCCCAGAACAGCTACAGTGCCAGTAATCATCCATATTGAATCCATCCAGGATGCATTATTACCGACTCCTGTGCATAATCGAACACGTGTCTTCTCTCCGTCCGGCTTTTCAATCCGAAGCATTCCTGTTTCCCTGCTAATAGCCAATATAAGCGTAACAAAATAAAATACGAACAGCAGCATAGAGTACTTAGATGAAAAAATAAATTCAATACATGCACGCCATCCTACTTTATCCAACACATAGTTTGTCATTACCACACCCTTTGTTCTGTAACAAAATACAACCCACGGAAGCAATCCAGCGATTACCATGCTGCCAGACAGAATTACTTTCCAAATTTCTTTCATTTTCCCCCTGATCATATAAATCAACAAAGAAAAATATAAAATTCCTATAGCTGCCATGGCAAAATAATGACTGTAAGATGCTCCCAGAGAGAAAAACGTCATACTAAAATAGTATCCAAAAGGTACGCGGTCTCCTTTTGCTTTGCGGAATATTTGATATACTGTCAAAAAAGCCAGCAAGATAAACATCTGGCACCAGGAATACATTCTTACTTCAACGTTATACCGCACTGCATATGGCAGCCAAGAAGACAGCAGGATAAAAATTGCAGCTGCTATGTTCCCGAACCACTTACGCACAACAGTTACCGTTGCTGCCAAAAGAAATACATAGGCAAGCAACGAAACAAGATGACACAGAGGACCTGAATAACCAAATATTCTGTAAAACACCCAGAGCAATACATAATAAAACGGCGCATGTCCACATGTTGCTACATACTTCAACATTTCATCCCATGCCATTCGAGCCGCCCTGACAGCTGTTCCCTCATCTCCCCAAAAATTATTATCAAATATACGGATAAAGTGCAGCACAAACATTACAATTGCAAAACAGATCACAGCCATCTTCTTCATCCGTTCAGAAATCTCCGGAATCCTCACCTGTATTTTCTTTCCTTTTTCAAATGTAAAAACAACATTTTCCCTAACATACTTTTCTGCCACAGGCAATGCTACAGCAAGCAGGATCGCTGCCAGCAGATATTTAATGGCAAAAACATTATATTCCGTCAGCTTTCTGACAATGCTCCCCCTCTCATGATTCGTTATGAGAATGCCGATCCAAAGCAGCAGATTGATCGTGATACTGCCTCCTGCATACTCCACCGCCAGATGCTTCAGATTACCGGCCAAGGTTCGATACTCGTTTTTAAATAGACGATGTCTGACAAAACACATTATCACTGCCGGAAAAAACATACAAATCATAACCATTCTTATCATCCTCCCAGTCTTATTGAGACATTTTTTCGATACTCTCAAAGCTATACTTTTTTCGCTGAAAAACAAGGCGTAAGATCAACTGCAGGTACTTGACGATGATCGTCAATATACCAAACAGCCCCAAAAACGCCACGGAAAGAAAAAGCATAGTCGTGGTCCAGCCTTCCACCGGTTCTCTGTTCAGATATGTAATCACGGTATACACGATCACAAAGACCGATGCCAGCATCATGGTCAATGTCATCACAAGCGAAAAGCGATACCCTACATCAGTAAATATGATCAGTGTATCTATCGCAAGCCGTGTTCTATACCTTTTTTCCGACCTGTCCGACACTTGTCCCGGACCTATGGGGCGGTAGAGCATCAAGTCTGTCTTCAGCCCGCATCCTGCATATACGGCCTTCCGATAAAACACGGTCCGGTTCATGTCCGTGATCCTGTTGATAACGCGTCTGCTCAAGATACGAAAGCTCTCCGTTCTCATTCCACCCGGCATGTCGCTAAAAAATCCAAACGTATGGTAAAACACTTTGGAACTGAACCGCTGTTTTCTGTCCGCTGCAGCACTGACGATGTCATACCCTTCCAATGCCCTGCAGTAAATACGCATAATTTCCAGCTTGTCATAATCAGCTGTCGTATTATCGAATTCAAAGACCCAGTCTCCGATAGCCAGATCTACACCGGCAGTCATGGATATCTCCACCCCATGAAAATAGCTCATGTTCAATACGGAAATGACAACGGACGTTTTTGCGCCGATCTCACGGATGATCCTCACGCTGTCGTCCGTTGAATAATCATTGACGCAGATGATCTCGGAGTGCTCAAAATTTTCCTCCAGGACATCTGCAATTGCTTCCAAAAATGTCTGTATCCGTGAAGACGCATTGTGTACATATATCACTGCGGACACAAAATTTTTTTCTTTATATATCATCGCTCAACACCTCATCCATATCATATACCGTATTTATCTTGCCAGATAATACACTGATAAATGTAGGGGACCTTGAATATCTTCTTATCACCGTAGGTCTGGAATCGTCCACTTCCGAGCTCATGAGGATAGGCTTCATGGAGAATAAGGAGGAATCATACTGGAACCCATATTCCTCCCGTAAATATTTCTTTGCCAGGCCCGCCATGTACGAAAACGCCGTATGCGGTTTTGCGATACATCCATTGCAGTTGCCCAATCTGGCCGAGGAACAGTATCCAGCGCTGTGTCGTTGACATTCAAATGTGGGAACTTCCTCATAACTGGTAGCATGAGGTGTAAAAGTAACGGAAGTAAGAGAATGGAGTCCCGTCTTTCCGAATGGCATAATGGAAAAGAACGGACCGTCCATGATCGTGAATCCGAAATTGTTCAATTTTTCATTGGCAGTGCACAGGATAATCTCACACAGCTCATATTTGATCTTCATCTTTTCGTATCCCAGCAGATCCAGAATCTGATTTGTAGATGCGTAAGACGCATTCAGAAGAAATCCTGTCCTATATTCTTTTCCATCATCTAAGCAGACAGCATAGTAATCCTGCAGTTTCTCTATCGCTTTGATATTAGCTTTGTATAAGATCTTGACCTGAGAATACTTTTCCAGCTCATTCAGAAAATAACGCTTTAAGAGCATGGCATCATAGGTATATTCTCTGGTCAGAAAAGCGCCGTCACACATCCCCGGATTGAAATAGTTCTCCGAATGGAGCTCCTCAAAAGGAATCCCGGCAGCATTGCAGAAATCCATAAACTGTCTGCGATCCGTCCACGAATACTGACTGGATGTAGCATAAACCTGCTGAAATTCCCTGTTGATACAAAAATTATAATCTCGGTTAAAACGCAGAAAATAGCTCTGTGATTTGATCGCTGTCGAGATAGATCTTGGATAATGATAGCCTTGATGTACCCTTGCCTGATTACAGTATGTAGCCCTGCCAAAGGGATACGGATCGCATTCCACCACTAAGACGTTCTGCCCCCCCGAAGATGCACAGAACAACGCCGAATACAATCCATATAATCCGGCGCCTATAATAATCTTATCATATGTTTCCATTCCAGCCTCCCTGCCGTCTCCAGACGGCATATTGTTTTACTGAAAACTGTTTAAATATTTCATGAATCCAGCCTTGTTCTCTATAGTGGTCGTAGTCGGACGCCCCAGATTTTCCCGCGCTCCAATGGAACATTTCACTTCAATCATGCTAAGTTGGCCACGTTTCTTAGCTGCTATCAATTCACGGTCCAGCTCCTCCAAAGTTTCCACACAGGCCGCATGGGGATAACCACAAGCCTTTGCAACCGCCGCAAGATCCATATTTTCAGCCACTGTAGGCATACCCCCTACTGTCTCATGAGCGCCATTATTGATCACAATATGGATTAAATTGGCCGGAGCGCTGGCACCGATGACTGCCATGGCTCCCATATGCATCAATACCGCTCCATCGCCGTCAATGCACCATATCTGCCTGTCAGGCTTATGCAGTGCTATTCCCAGTGCAATAGAAGAGCTATGTCCCATGGATCCCACTGTCAGGAAATCATATTGATGACCCTGTTCGTCAGCTTCTCTTATTTCAAACAATTCTCTACTTGCCTTGCCTGTCGTAGAGATAATAGGATCTTCTCCGCTGGCTTGTACAATATGTCGAATAATCTCCTCCCGCGTCACATGATATTTGTTCGCATATCCGACTTTCTTTTCATATTTCAGTGCGCCTTTTTTGATCACGAATGCCACATCTTTTCCAGCTTTCAGATCCTCCCGGAAGACTGCAGCTGCCGCTTCCGCCTCGCTCTCCGTGGTCTCCTGATCGACCACAAAGAAACGAATTCCCATATCTTCCAAAAGCTTTAATGTAATCTCCCCTTGGTATATATGCTGAGGTTCATCATGTACTCCCGGCTCGCCCCTCCATCCGATGATAAATATCACAGGAATCGCGTAGACCTTTTCATGGAGCAGCGATACCGCAGGATTGATGATGTTCCCCTCTCCGCTGTTCTGCATGTAGACCACGGGCACTTTCCCCGTCGCCAGATGGTATCCGGCAGCCAAAGCTGCACAGTTTCCCTCATTGGCGGCTATGATATGATGCTTTGCTTCTGTTCCGTATGTGTCCATCAGATAGTCGCACAGCGGCCTGAGCTGGCTGTCCGGCACGCCGGTGTAAAAATCGGATCCGATTATTTGGGCAAATTTTTCAACATTCATGTTCTAAAATCCTTTCTCTTTAATCAATACGCTGTATTGACACAAACAATTTTATAATTACGATTGACAATCCTATTAGAATACTGTAAGATAAGGTCAGTCTTTGATCAAGTCATTCTTACCTTTCCTTGAGGATTCTGGCGGGTTCGCCACTATCTCTTGATTGATTGTACTGGTCAGCAGTCTGTTCCACATTTTTTTACCTAACTTCGCGGCTGTTCATGTCATCCTGACATTTTCCTGCCGCCGCATTCTCACATCCTGAAAGGAGCATCTTTTTATGGAACAAGATCATCTATCTCTCCCTTCCGTTCCCACAGACATTCTGGAGCATGTCCACGGGCCTCTGCCGATCCCAATGACGAACGACTGTCTCTTTCACCTCCTGATGGAATACAACACCAGGTCTCTCCACAGCCTCTTAAGCGCCCTCCTGCACCTGGATCCCGCTGCCATCACGGAGACCGAGATCCAGAATCCCTATCTGTTCGGCACTTCCGTTAACGAAAAGCAGTACATACTGGATGTCAAACTGCTGCTCAATCAGCGCACCCTGGTCAATCTTGAAATGCAGGTGCTCAACACAGACAACTGGCCGGAACGGTCCCTGTGCTACCTTTCCCGCTCTTTCGGCAGGCTTAACCGGGGCGATGACTATGCCAAAGTACAGCCGGCTGTCCAGATCGGGATCCTGAATTTCACCTTGTTCCCGGATCATCCGGAGCTGCTTTCAAACTACTATATGATAAATATAAAAAATCACAATATTTATAGTGACAAATTCCGTCTGACTGTGTTAGACTTAACTCAGAGACACCTGGCGGCCCCGGAGGACATCGTCTATAAGACGGATGTATGGGCCAGCCTGTTCAAAGCCGCCACATGGGAGGATATCAAAATGCTCGTCAAACAAAATCCTGAACTTCACGACACCGCCACCACCATCTGCCAGCTCACCATGGACGAACGGATACGCATGGAATGTGAGGACCGGGAGGAATTTCTCCGCCGCGAGGCTACCACGATAAAGCTGAAGACCATAGCGGAAGAGGAGCGGGATCAGGCAGTGGCGAAATTAAATCTGGTCACGGCCGAGCGAGATCAGCTTGCGACCGAACGGGATCAGGTCACTGCCGAGCGGGACAAATATCTGCAGCTTCTGCAATTAAACGGTATCGATATTAACAATTAACTGCCAATAAACTCTATGGCACCAATATCAACGCGTACAATCAATGCTTAGTTGCAAAATCCAGGAAGAGCTGTTCTCGGTAAAGCAAAGAGCAATCTGCTTCAAAAGAACTTCTCCGCATCGTCCTTCGTGATCGTCACAAGATCTTCAATATTACAATTCAATATCCCGCATAGCTCATTCAGCGAGGTGAGATTCACAGGCTTATTATGCCTCAGCTTGTCCAGTGTGGCGCTGGGAATGCCATGCTTCTTCACCAGGCTGTATGTAGTTTCTTCTGAATTTTTCAAGGTCTCCCAAAAGGGACTGTAATTGATCATGTATTTCCTGCCTTTGTCCATAACACAACTATTAAACTGCCCATCCCGCCGCGGCTGATAATTTTGGCCCCGTACTTTCTAATTACGAAAGCTACCTCTTTTCCGGCTTTCAGTTCGCTCTGAAAATCTTTCATAGCCGATGCCATTTCACTTTCCACAGTTCCCCTCATTGGCGGCTATGATATGATGCTTTGCTTCTGTTCCGTATGTGTCCATCAGATAGCCGCACAGCGGCCTGAGCTGACTGTCCGGCACACCGGTGTAAAAATCAGCATCAATTACTCTTATAAATTTTTCAACTTTCATGGCTTAGGATCCTCTCATATAATGTTTGCAGAACATCTCTGCTCATCGCGATCGGATGGTTTTTAAGTCTTTCCGGGTTGACAGAGCTTGATAGAACCATAATATCTTTTTCTCCCTGTACAGTTGGCCGCATCAGTCCGAATTTTTCTATTAATCCGCGAAAACAGGGAATATCTATAATATCACTGATTTCCTTAAGAACATCTCTTACATATCTCTCGCCCCGCGGATCCACGCAATCTCTAATATGTGAAATCATATATTCCCACACTTCCGGCAGACAGATCGCAACCGCGTGTCCATGCGGCAGTCCATACATGGATGTCAGTTTATAGCTCATAGCATGCGCTGCTGTCGTAGCCGTGACATCGATTGCCTGTCCTGCCAGATTCGCTGCATGCATAATCTTTTCTGCCGCTTCCTCTGAATTGAATTCAATGTACTCCTGTTGATATGCCAGAATTTCTTTTACAGCAGATGCGGCGAACATCCTGCTCTCGTGGGTAGAGCGAACAGACCACCACGATTCAATTCCCTGGCAAAGAGCATCCAGTAATGTGCACTTCTTCTGATATGCAGGAAGACTCTTTAACATAGAAGAATCTAAAATCACATATTCCGGCAAAAGACTCGGGTGTGTGATAGACTGCTTTTCCCCATGCCAATATATCACCGCATGTCTGGTCGATTCGCTTCCCGAGCCTGCCGTGGTCGGCACAGCGATCAAAGGAATTTCAGAATCAACATACTCCTGTTCCAAAAAGAGGTCTGATGAATCCATACAACAAAATAATTTGATACACTTTGCTACATCTATGGCGCTTCCACCGCCGACAGCTAAAATTGCCTGACACGCCTCCTGTCTAAAAAGCAGTACGCCCTTGGAGACGTCATCATAAACAGGATTTGGCATATAATCGCTAAAACGGATCATCTTAACATCAAGCTTGGATAAATAATCCTTTATCTTTAATTGTTCATAAGATTTTCCACAGACCAATAACAATTTGTGAATATGCAGTTCTCTTATAATGTCAGCTATATGTTCATACTCATCTGTCCCACTGAAAATAAGTTGTTTTTCCATCATTCCTCCGGAATCAAAGTAATAATTTCCTTGATGGGCATGCAAATATCGTCACATTCTTTCGCTCTATGATTTTCAAGAATCAACTCTGCAGCTTTCTGCATAGCGGGAAAACCGGAACGTGTCAGCTGATTTGCGTAAATGACCACATTTACCCCTCTGCGCTTAAATTCTTCTTCTGTTACCGTGTTAAAGGAAGTCGGGACCACCACAATAGGAATGGTCCGCTGTTTTTCCCTGAATTTCTCCACAAATTCAAAGATTTCCACCGGATCCTTTTTACGGCTGTGGATCATAATAGCGTCCACCTTGGCCTCACAATAAGCAAAAGCCCTTTTTAAGGCATCTTCCATCCCCTGTTCGAGAATCAGGCTTTCAATCCTGGCGCAGATCATAAAATCCTTTGTTTTCTTCGCATTTACGCCGGCCCTGATCTTCTCACAGAAGTGCTCAATAGAGTCCTGTGTCTGGACCACATCTGTACCGAAAAGAGAATTTTTCTTCAACCCCGTTTTATCTTCAATGATCACCATGGAAACGCCCATGCGCTCCAGACTTCGGACCGTATAAACGAAATGTTCTGTCAGCCCTCCGGTATCACCGTCAAAAATGATGGGTTTTGTGGTAACCTCCATGATATCGTCAATGGTACGGAATCGCGAAGTCATATCCACAAGTTCAATATCCGGCTTGCCCTTAGCAGTCGAATCGCACAGGGAAGATATCCACATGGCATCAAACTGATAGGTCCTTCCATCCTGCAGGACTGTCGTCTTTTCTGCAATCAGCCCTGTAATCCCGCTGTGCGCCTCAATCGCCGTCACACATCCTTTCATGCCAATCAGCTTTTTCAGTCTGCCCCGCCGATAGTCCGGCATGGAAAGCTGTTCGCGGCTCCTTTTTTCAAGTTCTTCATACTTTTCATCTCTGGAATAGGGGAATTCCACCAGCTTCCCTCCGTATGTGTCCAGAATCTCTATCACTTCCCTGCGTACAGGCTCCTGGAATCCCGTGCACCAGTCGTCGCCGTGCACCACAAAGTCAGGCTTCAACGCCCTTAACGGTTCAGCATAGCTGAGTTCTTTTTGCTCGATGACGGCTTCCACACCCACAATATTTTCAAATAAAGCTTTCCTCTCCTCAAAAGGGACTAAAGGGAAACGCTTATAACTAGCAACTGCTTCATCAGAGAGTACTCCAACTGTCAGTTTCCCAAGTTCAACAGCCTTTTTTATAATTGCTATATGGCCGCTATGAAGCATATCTGCGGAAAAACACATGTATACCCTACGGTTTTGAATCTCTTTCAGCTTTTTAGACACCTCTTTTAAATCTTCCGGCGTATCTATCTCCGCACAAAGGCGATCTTCCGCATCATAAGCATACAGGAAGCATTGTGCCGAAACATCATTAAAGGCCTCTTCAGCATAGACATTTCGCTTATCCTGTTCACAGAATTCGCAGATCTTTGCCAGCCAAATCTGCCAATCCTCCGATGTCAATTTGTAGAACGCCTGTGCCTCTACTACCTTACTGGCTGTTTCCGTTCCAGTCTCCAACATATTGTCAGATAGATCTACTCCTATCTTCCGCACTCTTCCATCCCAGAGCAACGCTTTAAAATCTTTTTGGGGCAGAGGTCGGGTAGTGCTTATTTTCATACAACTCTGGCTACAGGAAAGCATCTCTTCCAAGACTGCATATTCAAACACAAGATCCCCGTGCAGCAACAATATTTCCTCTTCTCGCAGATATTCTTTAGCGCAGTAAATAGAGTAGATATAATTCGTTACGGCATACTCCGGGTTATGGACAAATGTGTATCGAACAGGAAGCTCCAGAGACTCGCAGTAGTCTCTCAGGATCTCATCAAAATACCCTGTAGTTATCACCACATCTTCTATTCCCGCCTTAGCCAGAAGCTTTAATTGTCTGCTCAATATCGTTTCATTTGTGGAAATTTCGGTCATACACTTGGGGTGCTCTGATGTCAGTTTTCCCATCCGCTTTCCCAGACCGGAATTTAGAATAAGCGCTTTCATTGGTTTTCTCCTCACTCTTTCAAACTTCGTAACAGTTCATCTATAAACATAAACGACAACAGTCTTGACAATAACATTCTGATGCTGTAATATATAATTAATTTGTAATCAACCAGTTCTTACATTTCCAATAGAATCTTGGCAGACTCGCCATTATTTCTTGATTGCTTGTATGTATCTGCAGTTTGTTCTTAACGAGTTTATCTCTGAAATTATCCATCATCGCGGCTGTTCATATCCTCCTGACATTTTCCTGCCGTCACATTCTCACATTCTGAAAGGAGTATTTTATGAAGCAAAATCATCTGTCTCTTCCTTCCGTTTCCGCAGACATTCTGGAGCAGGTCCACGGGCCTCTGCCGATCCCCATGACGAACGACTGTCTCTTTCACCTTCTGATGGAATACAGCACCAGGTCTCTCCACGGCCTCTTATGCGCCCTCCTGCACCTGGATCCCGCTGCCATCACGGAGACCGTGATCCAGAATCCCTATCTGTTCGGTACTTCTATCAAGGACAAGCAGTACATACTGGATGTCAAGCTGCTGCTCAATCAGCGCACCCTGGTCAACCTTGAGATGCAGGTGCTCAACGCGGGCAGCTGGCCGGAACGGTCTCTGTGCTACCTTTCACGCTCCTTCGGCCAGCTGAACCGGGGCGAAGACTATAGCAAAGTACAGCCGGCCGTCCAGATCGGGATCCTGAATTTCACCTTGTTCCCGGATCATCCGGAGCTGCTTTCAAACTACTATATGATAAATATAAAAAATCACAATATTTATAGTGACAAATTCCGTCTGACTGTGTTAGACTTAACTCAGAGACACCTGGCGGCCCCGGAGGACATCGTCTATAAGACGGATGTATGGGCCAGCCTGTTCAAAGCCGCCACATGGGAGGATATCAAAATGCTCGTCAAACAAAATCCTGAACTTCACGACACCGCCACCACCATCTGCCAGCTCACCATGGACGAACGGATACGCATGGAATGTGAGGACCGGGAGGAATTTCTCCGCCGCCAGGCTACCACGATAAGGCTGAAGGAAATCGCCGAGAAGAAACTGGATCAGGCAGTGACTGAACTGAACCAGACTGTGGCTGAACTGAACCAGACCGTGGCAAAATTGGATCTGACTACAGCCGAGCGGGATCAAGCCATCGCAAAGCTGGTCCGCCTCCAGCGTATCCTTGAAAAACATGGCATAAATACTGATGAGGATGATTCCTGACCATACAGGAAATCATAAATATCTCTTCACATACCGCAGCGGAACACATATCACAATATGGATCTAATAAGCATCTGAAATTTTAACAATGACTACACCATCTTTTTCCATAATAGAATCCGTTGCCGGAAACACAGACATCCTTGTTATGTCCTTCCGATTTTGTTCTATAATATTACTGTACTGTGTACTATCGCAAATTTTGATCTGGCAACCGCATAAATGTTTGATCACTCCCCGCCAGCCCTGACACATACCATTTGCATCAAGGCCCCATCTTCCAAACGCAGCATATCCATTTGCCATCTCAAATGCCGGTGATGAGTAGAACAGCTCATTATCTGCGGGTCTCCCCACAAAACAATATGTCTTATCAGCGCTCAAACTTCCTTCCTGATCTAGCCGATTCAAAACTTGCTCTGCAAGGCCTGCCGCAGAGGTCTGCCCCTCGGCCATTCCATTCTGGTCATATAATGTCTGAACCGCACAGCCGTACAGTACAGCGCACAGCATTAGATATGTAAAATACCTTAAACCTTTATCTGCTACTGACAGTTCCATATCACCGCATACAATACACAAAAGCAATGGCAAGCATAATGCCAGCGGCGCCGTCATCTGGATCGACATTCCTGTTTCAGTAGCGATGAATAACACCGCGCTGCACCCTAATGGGATCAAAAATATGCAGCCCGCAAAAATCAAAGCCCTGATGCTATCCTTTTTCCATATTTTGACCGCGGTCAGAATCAGTATCAAAAGAAACGCTCCCAGAACGACCCAATATGTTTTTTCAACACTTAAATAGTTCGTCCTGATCGAACGATCTGAGTAATATGAGGCAAATTCCTGATAAGCCTTTAAAGCAGACACAGGAAGCTTCACAATAGTATTCAATAATGAAGCTGAATCTCCTCCTCTATAGGACGACATAACTACTCCATTTTTTATCAGAAAAAACCTGAGGCCCAGGAAGTACAATACCCCCCCCGAAACAAACGTTAAAATACACTTGAAAAGTTTATGGCCTATTGTACTAAACCGTATTTTCTGTTCTTTTAGAAGAAACATAAAATACCCCAGACATACAACACAGGTACAGCCTAAATATGCCTGGTAGAGCCCCATGGAAACAGCAATAGATACAGCTCCCATTAGGATATCTGCAAATCCCGCTTTACTTTTAACCATCATAAAAACAGCAAGCATGCTGAAAAAAAATGCCATACCGTAACTTGCAGAAGTATATCGATAAGAAAGCGTGTTGCATACTACTACATTGCTCAAGAACAAACCACAGATCAGATAGGAAATATATCCTCTCACCTGAAAAATATCCAAGAGCAATATCATACCTAATACACAGAATATCAATGTTATAACGGAAGTTACCGGATCAATGTGCAAGCCTTTCCATACTTTGTCCGCAAATGCAAGAAGCCATCTCCCCAATGATAATTCAAACGTTCCGGCAAATTTGTACGAGTAGTTCCATATGCCATCATATTGGTTCACCAAACCTTTTGCCATCAGACAGGAATATAAAACAATTGAAAATATCAGGCTTGTTGCAAAGACAGGAAAATATCCTTTAGCCTTTTCTCTTATGCTTTCCCCAATTAAGCAGCATTTTCTTAATTTCTCACGAATAAGATGATCTGCTCGCTTTATCCCGATTTTTTTCGCCTTGTTACCTTTTGTTGTGACAATTTCTGTCTTCATGTAAAACCTCCTGCATTTTTAGTTTGACATCACTTTCCGAATGTCAGCCAGACATAACATACCTGCTAAAAAAATGATCAACAGCGTTCTGTATGTAAAAAACATATGAATATAAGAATGATTCTTCAACACAATAAACCACAAAACAGGCAAGGCTGTAACAATCAAATATTTCCCAAAAACGGGAATGATTTTTCCATTCCGCTTCATCTTTCCCTGATAAACATCTCTCCCAATGCTTATGCAGAACAATAACAGAAATATCAGACAACACAAAACATCAAATCTTGTGAAGCAATACTGTTTTAAATGCTGGAACATCTCCTTCAACCTAATAACATTGCCTGCTGCATCCTGATCAGACAATCTGAATGCAGCCTGTTGAACAGCATCCGATATGATATTTTTTCCTGTAAACAATGTCGCGACGACCCATTTTCCACCCCACATTCCCAGATACCCGGCGATCCACATGACTATCGAAGATATGATCTGTTTTATACGTATCTTTCTATTTGTTGTCACCGCATACAGTAAAGGTACACATAGACCTACCAGCGGAAATGTCAGCAAGTCAAAATAAGCCGTACAGATACCGATCATTAAAAAGAAGTACATATATTTATTTGAAGTCCATAAATCATTTCTACATCTCATTGCTATTATGAGCCCCAGCATTGATATCCATGTAGCCGCTTGGAACTGAATGCTCATCGCTAAACTGATCGGTGATGCCATGAGATAAAACAAGAAAAATGCTGTTCCCTGCAGTTTAAAATCCGACTGCTGCCCCCCCGCAAATTGTCCTGCAATACAGCACAATCCTAATAAATGCAGCGAAAGATTTATCATCCGTATCTGCGAATAATCAAAAAAGCATAAGAGAAATCTTAAAGGCAGCAAGTATCCATGCCAATACCTTCCATAATCATGCCGCTGTTCCAGCAGATCAGCCTTTACTTCATCTGAAGCTGTCAATGAATCGTACGAATTCAGGTCTCCGTATGTGTTTCTTGGTACTAACAGAGCATCCCTCGGATTCCCTGCATATCTCGCTATTGAAAGCATAGTAGCATCCGTTGCGTTGTCCAACTGGGTAAACATCAGCCATTCGATCTTGACCGGATATTTACCTTCGCTGGAAAACACGTGTATACTTTTTCCAACGTTTTCATTTATTCTTTTTACAGGGATACAATAGGTCAACATCATCAGGAATACACCGCATAGCACAGATATACAGATGCTAAGGAGGCTTTTTATAACTACTTCAACTAGTTTTTTCATTCTATCTTTCTTGACCATGCCTCTCCCGCTCTCCTACAATATACTCTATAAAATCACGCACCGCACCATCGCCTCCCCTGTGAGGCGCAATATAATCACAGCAGTCTTTCACTTCCTGAACAGCATCTGCAGGACAACCTGTCAAGCCGCCAGCTTCTCTGATTGACTTTATGCATTGAAGATCCAAAATATCGTCTCCAATATATGCCGTGTCCGCAAACGTATGATCATCTCCAGCTTTGCAGTATTTTAAAATGACTTTTTTCAAACAGTCCAGCTTTTGACGTTCGCCTTGATACAACTCAGTAATCCCCAATTCACGGCATCGGTTTTCCAATATCACACTGCGTCTGGCTGTAATGACAACAGGAATAATATCATGCACCGGGAGCATATCCTTGATCCCATATCCATCTTTAATACTGAAAGTTTTAAATAGTTCTCCTTCGTTTGACATATAGATTTTCCCGTCCGTCAAAGTCCCGTCCACATCCATCACCAGAAGCCTTACCATTTCACCACCTCCTATCGCACCTACATGCCGCCTCCAGCAGCACAATTTTTTTAAAAATAACTGTTCAATCCACCCTTTTACTCTAAGGAAGCCTCTATAATAAGAGAATATCCCTTATCCATTTTCTCGACATACTCATGGTACAGGTCATTCAGGAATTCCAATCTTTCGTCCGGCATATACATCTGGTTGTATTTGATGAAAGGCTTTCCGTTCCGTATCCAGTTCAAATGATTTTCAAGAGAATAAATTTCCCTTGTATAGACCTTTTTTACCCGATAACCGGCTCTTTCAAATACCAGACGGAGAGAGTTTTTGTCATAATTGGAAATATGCTCTTTCAAATAGGAGAAATCAGCATACTCCTTTGAAAGTTCCTTTAAAAAACAATCATGATTGGGGACTTCAAATATGCATTCGCCCCCCGGCGCAAACAATGGCTTAATGTTGCATAAAAAACTCACCGGATCATATAAATGCTCCAACAGGTGCATGCTTATGATCAGGTCATATCTGCCCTCCATATTTTCCGGGGCTTTTTCTTCACTGAAGTTGACATTATGAACTACCCCCCCGACATACGCATCCAGTCGGTATTGTCCAATCTCCACACCTTCGATGGTAAAATGGTTGCCCTCCATTCGGTTCAGGCTTTCTTCAAAAAATCCAAAGCCACTTCCCAGATCCAGCACGTGCCTATGCTGCTGCATCCGATCATAATACATTTCTATATGTTTGGCGTTCCATTCTTTCCATTTGACACGAGCAGTTTCAACGTCAGCGCCTTCCGCGATCTTAATCTCCTCCGATTTAAATGTGGTTCCCTCATTATATGCCTCACTGTATTCTTCCATTGTCATATAAGGAAAAATCTGGTTATGCCCGCACTCCGCACACTTTACATTAAACGCATTTTTATTATCTCTCGGTCGGAATCCTGTATCTACAGGCTCCTCCTTACTGCCACATACAACACATTGAAATCCTTCAAATTTACTCATTTTAATCTCCTTTCCGCGTGCCTTGACACGCATACCGCTCCATAACGTATCACAAAGCATCTTTTCCGTCCTGTTCTTTCTACCCATATCTTGTTCACTATCATTCTGATTTTTTCACCTGCGAATTTAAATAGTTGGAATAAGTGCATCTTCAAATCTCGATTTTGTCACAAACGTTATATCAGCTTTCCCATTTCTGGTATGCGCATAATCCGACAGCATATCTGCCAGTTCCTCATTCAGTTCGCGGGGATTATCATATACGCTCTCCAGTTCCAGTTTTTCGTTTGCATAGTTCAGCCTGCTGTCACTCTTATTCTCATATCCGTCAAACCCGGCTATCCCGATGCTCCTGACCGGCAGCCTATCCAACAGCCTCAAAAGCATAAGCGCTGAATTATCCAGATGTTCCCAACCGCACTTCACCAGCCGGATAAATGATACAATATATTCTCTTTCACCTCCCTGTTGTTTAATATTTGATGCAATGATTTTCTTAATGGCTTTGTATTTTTCAGCTTTCACTAAATCGTAATATCGTTTAATGTTATTCAAATATACATAATCAACATTAATCTTATCATGTATAAAATTGACAGAAATAACAATCGGATCGGTCTGGTTTATGTATTCCCGTATCGTCTTGATCTCGTCAACTACGGAATGTCCCGGCAACAGCAACAGAACATTTTTATCTTTGAATTCTTCTTCCAGCCGCTCAATACTCTTCCGGTCATCAATATCTCCCGACATATAGTCCATATATGTCTTCTCTAACAATTCATAGTCATATCTTTTTCTCTCCTGCTCACCTATCTTGTTCAGAATATATCTGATATCTTTTGATCGGATACTGTTCTTACGTGACAGATATGAAATGTTGTTGACATGCGCTCCGTAACATCCCGCCACAAAGTACGGCGTGCTGTATCCCCAGCTGCATCTTGCGCGCAGATTGTCCATCTGTGTATCTATGATATCCAACAACGCATCAAGATCGTAATTGTATCCCTGTTTATGCGACAAATACTGAATTATCAGTTCAGTGGGCGTATTCCCGGCTCCACGGCCCATTCCAGAGATCGTTGCATCTACGATCACATCGCGCCGTCCTGCCGCCATTCGGATAAATTCCTGAGAGAGCGCACTGGACATTTGCATATTATTATGAGAATGAAAACCTACTTTACAGCTTTTGATCAAATTATGATCGATCAATTCAAAGACTCTGTGCAAGTCATCCTGATACATGGAGCCAAACGTATCCACAATCGAAAAACAATCCGGTTCCACTGTATTCACCATTTCGATCAGTTCCAGCAATTCTGCGTCACTGTACCCCAATATGTCCACCGGCTGTACATAGCACCTATATCCCTTCTCCTTGATCGTCCTGCATGCTTCCACCGCTCCGACACGTTCCCCTTTAAAAAAACATTCCCTGATGCCGTCTATGGACTGTGCATCCCTTTCATCTAAATTTTCCATAGAGAATCTGCTGTAGTCGGCCAACACGGTAAATTCGCAGCCCTGCTTGTCCGATGGTATCAGTCTTTTTGCATCCGCAGAATTTTTATACACTGTTCTACCATCACCAGAACCCTCATTTTGAAAAAAACCGATCTCAATAATGTCGATCTTTGCCTGCATCAGACCATTTATTATGCTTCGGATTACATCGTCCCCAAACTTTTTTTCTACCAAATATGCTCCGTCACGCAAGGTACAATCTAAAACTTTCGCGTGGTTCATCCTGTTTTCCCTTTCTTTTTGATGATATTCATGTAAATTGCATTAGCGATCTCAAAATCTTCTGGATAATCAATATCTACGCATTCCACTCCCTTTACTTCTACAATATGCGGGCATTCACCGACCCTTCTATGGGTCTGTTCAAAAACTTCCCTTTTGAACACATAGGCTGCCGATACCTCGCTGTAAATAGGTTCCAGATCCTGCGTCCTCGGTATGGCGTCTGCTTTAAAATTGAATGGTTCTTTCCGGCTGCTCCAGAGAAGCCTTTGTATTTTCTCACCGGTGAATGCTGAATCAAACGCCCCACATGTAACGGCTTTGATGCATTCTTCAAAATGTTCTACTGTCACAAATGGCGATGTGCAGTGTGACACTAGATATATTTCTGCTTTCACCAGCTTCATAAACTCTGAAATAATATTCTGTGGTGTGGCCTCCTGTGTGTCTAAATATCGGGGACGCTCTAAATATTCTGCTCCCGGTATTAAATATTTCTGTATGGCAGGATCACTGCAAAAAACATATATTTTATTTATTCCCTGTACCTCGGCCAGCGTTTGCAGATGAACTGTAAGTAAAGCTCTGCCATCGTCAAATTTTTTTGTGTTCTTTCCCGGGGTTCTCTGGTTGTTCATCTTGATCGGAACCATTGCCGCAAGTTTCATCATGCCGCCACACCTCCCATCCTTTGGAAGTGGATCCTGACAGAATGAAAGCAATCATATTGCCCCGTTTTCACGATGATAGGTATTACCCCCCCTTGATAACAGCCGACTTTCTTGATGATATTCATATAAATTGCATCCGCGATCTCAAAATCTTCCGGATAATCAATATCTGTGCTTTCTATTTCCGATACTTCATGAATATACGGCTTTATTCCAACGCGCCTGCCATATGTCTCAAAAGTTTCCTTTGTAAACACGTATGCGCCCGGAGTTTCCAGATAAATCGGTTCAAGATCCTGTGTCCTAGGAAAATGCTGAATGTCAAAATTCATTGCTTTTCCATTCTTCCACAAAAATTCCTGCATTCTTTTGGCCAAAAAAGCCGAATCATACTTACCTGAAGCCACTGCCTGAATACACGCATCTATGCTCTCTGCTCTTGTAAACGGACCTGTGGCATGCGTTTCTACATAGATATCCGCCTCCACCGCTCTGATAAATTCCCTGATGATATCATTGCTGTTTGCACCATCTCCGTCTAAATATTGAGGTCTCGGTAAATATTCCACCCCCGGAAGCAGAAACTTCTGCACTTCCTCATTGCTGCAATACACATAAAGCTTATTGATCTGTCTGGACTGTAGACATGTCCTTTGAATCAAGGTCATAAGAGGTGTCCCATCCGAAAACGTCTTTGTATTTTTCCCGGGCACACGCTGATTATTCAGTTTTATCGGAAGCAGTGCCGCTACTTTCATCATGCCGCCACACCTCCGATCATTGAAATGGATTCGTTAGATGCCGCCTTTTTCCTGATCAGGGTCCGGCAGACCACCCCCCCAGGACGCTCCAGAACGCTGCCCATCTTTCTGCTGATCTCCTTTTCTACCATCCGTATATGCTCCGGATAGTCTACACCGATACTGGTATACTTTGTTTCTTTCACACGGAATTTATAACCTTTTTCCAACGCCCGTAAAGGCTCGATCCCTTCCCCAAGTTCCAATTCCGTCTGTGGCATCTCTGTAAATTTCAAAAGAAAATCTCTTCTGTATGCATAAATTCCTACATGTCGATAAACAGAAGCAGGGGCATCTTCTTTGACATTTGACGGTATAGGACTTCTGGAAAGATACAATGCATTACTGTTGCTATCCACTACGACCTTGACCGTACTGGCGGCTTCGATCTCTTCCGGATCTGTTATCTCAACTCTCAATGATGCATAATAAACACTTCTATCATCAAATATGTGTATTACTTCTTCAATCTCCCTTGGATCGATCAAAGGTTCATCTCCCTGTATATTGACAAAAAGGTCGCCTTCTATTTTTCTAGCTACTTCGCCGACCCTGTCAGTCCCCGTCTTATGTGAGCTGTCGGTCATCATAACATTCATGCCCAGTGTCCTGCATACATTCTCTATCCGTCCATCATCCGTGGCCACATAGAGCGCGTCCAGCTCTTTTACTTTCATACATTGTTGGTACACCCACCATATCATAGGTTTCCCACAGATATCCGCCAGCGGCTTGCCGGGAAATCTGGATGACTGATACCTTGCCGGTATGACTCCAACTATCCTTTCCATCATATGCCTCTCTTTCACCTTTCACTTAATAAGCAATACTAAGATCATAAATTTTTATCTTAAACGCCCCTACTGCTTGCCATATACCATACTAATGATCTCTTTGCGCTTTATCATGCCTACTATAGCCATAATTACTAAAATTCCATATCTTATAAATATAAACCGCTCCTGATATAGCTTTACCGACAGAATGGACACTGTCAGGAAACCTCCTACGATAAGCACAATCTTTTTAGTGTCATACACCTTTCTACCATCCAGATATTTTCTGGTCACTTTCCTCATAAAGATATAATGGCAGAGGCTGAATAGAGCATAACAGAAAACTGTGGTGTAACCTGCCGCGGTAAATCCATATAATTGTATAAATATATAATTTAGGACCACATTTGCTGCCGCACTGGAAACGGACGCTGCGGCCACCAGCTTTGTCTTTTTAAAGTAATATTCAATATTGGCAAACAGATTAAAAAGAAACATCAACAAATTACTCATCGCCACGGGCGGAATCACATAAATTGCTGCTTGATATTCTTCCGGTGCCAGGATCCCTATCACTTCCGGCGCAAACATCACCACAGCAAAATTGACAAGGCCGATAAAAATCACCAGCGGAACCGCTTTCTTTCCGATTTCTTTTTCTCTTCCCTCTTTCAGTGCACGATAAGTATACGGTACAAACACGTTCAGTAATGCGGAATTAAAAATAGAGAGCACTCCCGCCGCATGATACGCTACCGAATAGATAGCTGCATCAGATGCACCGCACATTCTTTCGATCATGATCTTATCAAAGGACTGCAGCAGTATCATTGAAAGGAAATGCGGAATAAGCGGCAGATTAAAATTTAAGGCATATTTCCAATATTGCTTGTTATATAGGCTATGCCCCTTGCGCAGCAGGTTACATGCCACAAAAATGTAGACCATGATAGGGACTGCGCATTTTCCGATGATTGCTGCCAGGCTCTTATTATCGCTTAGCAGAATGGCCGGTATGGTCACTGCCGGCGTAAGCACCGTTATTAGAACAGTTGTAAGCACCACCCCTTTCACATCATAATGAAATCTCTTGACGGCACACCAATATTCATAAGAAGGCATGGTCAAAAATTCCAGAAACATTACTGCCATCATAGGCACAGTCAATCCTGTGGCCTGTTCCCATCTTCCGGAAAACGGAATATAGATCAAGAACCATGCAATAGTGATCACTCCAGCCAATCCCTGCAGTGCCGAAATAAATTCCCATTTGTGCCCGCTAAAGTCCGTCATGCCGTTATTGATCAGATAGTTCCACATATTCAGTGTTGTAAAGATCATCAGGAGCTGATACCAGGAAAAAAACACTGAATACTGCCCATATGCTTCCGATGGCATTAGCCTTGTATAAATCGGGACCACGATAACAGAGACCGCTTTCTGCAGAAAACCGCATATCGTAAAGAGCAGGGAGATACGTACTGTCACAGGAATACTTCTGTATTTTTTGACCCAGCCGCCCATTTTAATGCGTCCTGTCATTTTTCCAACCTCTCTCCCCGCAATTTTGCCTGTATTGTCTCTTCAGACGGCCGCGGCTCTCCAAGCTTGTCGATCCAACCTTTCTCATAATAAAGTTTCATAGCCAACGGGTTATATTTCAATTTCTTTTTGAAATATAGGAAAGGCTTAAAATAAAATGTCTTCCATAAATATGTACGAAGCGGTACTCTTTTCCCTTCCGATTTTAGCTTGTCCAAGATCTCCGTTGTAAACGGAGGATGATCCTGTGCCAACTCTCGGCCCAGATTTTTGGCCAGTTTCTTTTCATATACAGGCGCTTCCCGAAACACCTTTCCGTATCGGTCCAGCTTTCCAACAGCATACAATTCCGCCATAGTACGAGTACATTTGAAACATATGCCGCAGCTTTTTGGCCCCCCGCAGACAGTCAGCCCTTTCTGGACTGTTTCATTGTCTGCGATATATTCCACCTTTTCCATACGGTTTACCTCCGAGCCGGAATGGTAAAAACGCAGACCCTCTACAGATAAAAGCGGCAGGAAAAAAGGTTCTACATAGCCTAAGTCATCCGAACGGAATTCCAGCACATCCGCCTCATAAGTGCTGGCCCAATAGTAAGTTCCGAACAGCTTCCGAAGAGCATGCACAAAAGAGCTTGTAGTAATACCGCTGCCGCCCTTCAACAGTTTTCGGTAATGATTCAGGAGCGATACATTCGAATTAACTCCGATCAATTTGCATCCCAGCTCCTCTGCAAGAGGAGTGAAAAGTCTCATTTCCTCATCGAACCACTTTCGATCCCGTTCCGCATTTACTCCGGTTGCAGCAGCGCCGTTTACGGCTAACAGCAAATGTGTTACCCGTTTTGACGGGCATGGATGATCCTTATGTGAGAGCACTGTATAGAATGAGTCAACTCCTGCAGAAAATCCCGTCCCTGTCACCGATTCGGAAGGTATCTTCTGATCCGTTACAGGTCCTTTTAAGCAGAAATTTCGGCATCCTGGGATTTTTTTGGCAAAAATGGGAACCAGATATGTTTCCATCTGATACTTCAGATCCTCTGTCACCGGTGCCTCATGTTCAATGTCATATCCGTTTTCTATGGCTACCTCGAACATAGCCAAAATAAACGGATCACTTACCTCAAATGTGAAATATTTTTCCCATTGAGGATCCGCCTCAAAATAGACAGTTTCCTTCACATCCTTTCCCTCATGCTGCCATACGATGTCCGCTTCTAGTCTCGATGTACCACCCCCCCGAGTCACTCTTGGAATTCCGATCTTGATGCTCATCTATATCGCTCCTTTCCTTAGTCTTCACCGTTTTTTCAATATTTACATGTTCCGCTTTCACATTCCTGAAACATGTATTCCCATATAGAACTCCCTGTATGATCATCAGCACAAGCTGCAAGCTCATAGGCCATTGTAAAATTGACATCAGGCCCTGCACCGTCAGGAGCCCCCACGATACAAAAACCGCTCTGCCTGTTTCTCTGCCCAGAAATTGTCCGGCTGCTTTTCTCCTTACCTCAAATATCATAAAACTGGACATCAGCGTTGCCGCTGCAGCGCCTTGGATGCCTATAAGCAATACCAGCACTACATTCATCACTACATTTACTACAGCCCCCCAGATACCGCTTGCGGCAAGAATTTTTGTCGCTTTACGTGCGGAAAGCATAGGCCCCATAAATCCTGCCGAGGCATTTAATACGCTAGTGACAAGCAAAAGCGGTGTGTACTTCCATGCCTCATAAAATTCTCCCGTAAATAGCAGAGCGGCAACAGGTCTGACGGCAAAGATCAATATGGCGCACGCCAGACACATAATTGCATTTAGCCAGATGAAGGTTGTCCGATAAAACCCGTCAGTGTCTTTTTTCCCATATTCTGAAATACCTGAAATCTGCCATGCCTGAATAAAGATATTCTGCAATGTGTTCATCATTCCCGGAATCTTATAGGCCATCGCCAGGATTCCGTTTGCGGCGACTCCACACAAAAAAGTCACTGTATACTTATCCGCCGTGCTGTTCACCCACCAACTTAAGGTGGTAAAGATCAAAGGACCACCATAGGACAGCATCTGACGCTCCAGATTTCTGTTTTTCCTCTGAATCCTTCTCTGTCGGCCAAAATATGTCGTCAATCGCGCTAACAAATATACCGCTGCGGCTGAATGGGACAAAATCCCAGCTAAAAAAAAGCCAGTTAATCCTCTTTTCCATACTAGAAGGAACAGCAGATTTGATCCCAGCATTACCGCTGTGCTCAAACATCCAGCCACCCCCATATCCGGAACTCGTTCCAATCCTTTGGCCAGCTGGATAAAATACTGATTCAGCACATATGAAAGATAATAGAGGAAGACATACATCTCCAAGCCAGCCATTCCCGGGAAAAGACCACATAAGCGCCCCGCCCATAACCCGAAACCGAAAATACAGATACTGGAGATCATATATTTGATTCCGATTAGAGCCGGAGATGCGTTGCTCACTTCATTTTTCTCCATGGTAAAACGCATCACAGCATCTGCCATATTGACTGTAAGGACAGGATATAACAGTGATACTGTAGAAACCACAATGTCATATCTGCCGTATTCTGTAGTAGACAGAACACTGGTGTACAACGGTACAAGCAGGACGCTCAGTATTTTCGAAGCGAAATTGCTCACTGTCAAAATACCCAGATTTCGAAGCAGATACTTTCCCCGGCGATTCATTCATTTAAAACCTCCAAACTGTCCGCAATATGCATTTCCTGAAGCGCCCCCAGCTTTTTCAAAGCAGCTACTGCCTGCACGATCACATTCTCGCAAAAAGAGTCAAATACAGGATCCGCTCCACGTATAAGCGGGAAAAAATAATATGTTAAAATATGATCACCCAGCATTGCCGTAGCATTCAACACACTGGAGCTGGAAACAGATAAAAAAATATGACTGCTGAAATCATGATTCATCTGGATCACTTCCCAGGGAATAGTGGAATTTTTTGAAACAGCAATGCCATATTCTTCATATACATGTCTGCCGTCCCGGGGATGCATCTTTACCAAAAGATTCTCTCTTCCCACGATGTCCGCAATTTTGAGTACCAACTCTGTCTCCCCAATATTTTTACCGTCTACATCCGCAGACGAGGCAAAGTATATGTATTTCTGCTGATATATATCACTGGCTGGATCATATCCAAACACTGTATTGATATGATCCAAAAATACCTTATTTTTTCTGTCAAAATGCGGGATTCCATAACACTTTCCCACATTTTTAGAAAACAGCTCCGGATAATGACAGTAATAGTCTTCAGCGACCGTAAAAGGATCTCTTTTTCCTAGAAGTCCTCTTATTCCTCTGATCAGACGATATCTTTTCCCCATGCCATGCCGTGTCATTAACTCGTAAGAGAAGACGCTTTCCTCAAAGCGGTTCATCTGCGGAATCATTCCCCCTCGTACGCTTTGGTCATAGTACAGAAAAACGATTAAATCTCCACTGTTATAGCGGAATATACTGTCATAAACACCATCATTCCATAAACCGTCCAACATTCTCTTACGGCAGCCGAACAAGCGCAGATAAGTATCCTCTATTCTTTTTCTGTTACTCGGGCGCTTCATATAGCTTTTAGATCTTGCATAGCCGACGCGCCTAAATATACCGGTTTTTTTCAGATTTTCGACTATTGTCCCTGCATTGACCGAATGATCGGACAAGACCAGATCTGCGTCATCATCGGCAAAGAGCATCAGTCTGATCTGTATCGCTATAATCAGCTGCATATATGTATTACACACAAATAAATGACACCGTTTCATTTTACTTCAGGAAATCTCCGTTCTGTCCTTTTGACTCAAAGCATAGCTGACCGGCAGCATAATACTGGCTATCTGGCAGATAAAGTAATTCTCAGTGTTATCTGTCAGAAATAGGATAAACATATAAATTATGATGCCAAAGTGCAGATATGCGCTCATCTCTCCAAATCTTTTTTTGAAGAAAACAGTCAAACACACCAAATAATAGCACAGCCAAAGGCCGAACATAATAAATCCGTTTTCCACATACATTTTTATGATATCGCTGTGGGTTCCGCCGACCCTTAAATAAGCCAATTCGCCGCTAAAGATCCTATACGTTACATTTCTTCCGATGCCCAGAAATCCGGGACTAAATTCGGCATATTTCATGATATCCGTATAATAATAATTTCTACCCATCAGATTGACACCGAGTTGATCCATTAATTCAAAAAATTGTCCGTTGGATACCAGATACACAAATATATAACATAAAACAACAGCGATACAACCTGATACAATACATATCCTATATTTATACCTGTCCGGTACTCTGTGAAACAGCAGGTCAAATAAGATCGCTGCAAGCAATGCCGGTACCGCGATACGTTTCATGCCCAGAATCGAAATAAGTAAAAGAAAGGCCAGCAGCAGGAACCTTTTCCTTGTCATTTTCATCCGCAAAAAGACCGCACTGATCAAAAAGTATCCCAGACCCATCACTACATCATGCAGTTCCAGATAATTTCCCCGCAATCCGCCGATATGCGCGCCCGGATCAATATAGCCCTGTACGATCGCCTGGGGAAATATCATAATACCTTTTGTGACCAAGCTGGAACAGACCGATAGGATCCAGGAACCCAATATAGCCATAAGTGTATATTCAACCACTTTCATGCCAAACAGATAAACTGCCAGAATCGCCAGCACAGTCGGTATATAAACTGTCAGATTCGTTGTGATATACTCCGGGGGCATTTCCCCAATCAGCACCAGAATAAAACTATACATGTGAATCAGGAAACTCGGAAGCAGATATAAAACAAGCAAAAAACTTATATCTCCCCATTTTGATTTCCATTCTTCCCAGTTTCCTTGTGCTCTTGCCTGAAATCTGTCTGCCACAGCTTTCAGTAGAATGAATCCGCACCACAGTGCAGCAATCACAATGGCAAGATGATACCCTAAAGTATAATCCCCATATTGGGTCGTAAAAGCTACCGTCATCGTGATAATATATACAGCTATAATGTACTTTTGTGTTCCCTGCATCAGAGTCTGTACTTTTTCCAATGTCCGGTTCAGTATAATTTCAGCTTTCCGTCTCTGCCCTTGAATTCGACCTGTCATTATATGTTCCCCTTATTTAAACAACTTTTTTAAAATGATAATTTCTTTCGTACCCCCCGTACCAGACATACCAGAGCGGCGCTTCACGCCACATACTGTCTCTGATCTGATGGAGCTTTTCCTCTTCTGCTAGTGCCTCTTCCCTATACGGGTAAAAGTATAATTCGTTGTAAACAATCCTTTTTTTGCGGTCTCTGTCTCGGTAATCATATTTTAATATGTTATAGTTTTCTTCCGAATCCCAGGTCAGATCATACAGTTCTTCCGATTTATCCTGTTTATTGTAAATATACTTAAAACGTTCCGTCACTACGGCTGTTTTTCGATAAGACTGGGCGTAATACGCGGTGTCCGACACAACAAATTCTCTCCGTATGATCCTGTGTTCCAGCAAGAGTGACGGAAAATCAATATTGCAGGTCAGATCTGTTACTTCAGACCGTCCGTCTACTTTGGGAGAGATGAGAGGAATACGGATTACAGGCTCATATACATCAAATCCATAACCTACTTTCCCTTTGCGCATGTTCATGTGACCATTATCGGTCGTAAGAAAAATATTGTCATCCCCGACCATACCACGCGCATAGACAACAATATGATCTAAAGCATCCATATCATCCAGATAAGATCTTCTCCCCTTTATAATGTGGGGCAGATGCAGCCATATAAACTGTTTCCTGCTCAGATCTATCCTGTCCAGCGTACTGAATATCTGACTAAAAGATCTCTCCAGGAGTGCGTCGTCTCTTACGATGGGATTTTCCGGCGGATGATATCCTGTGGCTTGAGCAATATCCAAATTATGGATCACTGTCTTGTTTTCATCTCCAAACTCTCTGGTAAAACGCCATGCAGTCTCCATCCATGTGGCATCCCATATCAAATGACATTCTTAACTTTTTTCCTGCAGCTTATCAAATACACTCGAGAACTCTCCCGGCTTGACTCCCACATAGAGCTTTCTGTCAGTAAACTCATATGGATAATGCCCTGAAAGCATTGCGCTCATCGCCATAGCGGTGGAGCCCCCAGCTGTATAATGCCGTCTGAACACAGTCCTTTTGCAGCCAGTGCATCAATATTAGGCGTTTTCCAATATGTATTTCCGTATTGCGGCAGACTCTCGCATGCCATGCAATCCTTTGTCAGCAAAAATATGGTCTGTTTCATACTGCATACCCCTTTATGCTTTTGACAGATAGCTTATAAATTCCCGGCTTCCGCAAGCAAAAACAACAGCCTTGCACGTTTTCCCTGAATCAATTTCAAAAATATTTTCTGTCTAAAACCCAATTCATCCACAGGATACATTTTAATTGCATTTTTCAGCGTCTCGTTATCGCAGATCATCTTGACATGATTCATCCTTGAGGATACAGGCAAATGAGATACTCTCCCTCTTTCCTGTGAAATACATCCCCTGATTCCAACAAAAAACATCCGTGTGAACCTAATCAGCGTCTCTGAATCATAGCCCAGATGCCGAAGCTTTTCAGAGATCTCATTGTAATAACGCACCGTTGCCTCGAATCGATCCGGCCTGTAAGATCTTGTCAGGGATGCTTGGTTGATCCGGTATTGATATCCCACTGAGTCTATCAGACAGGCTCCATCCGCATGCTGCAAATAATCTATATTGAACACAAAGTCTTCGCTGATCAGTTCCCGTTCTGAGGGAAACCTGATCTGGTTATCCCGGATGATCCCGGTTTTATAAAGTCCCCCACACACACACATCTCAACACTGTCGTGTTGAGATGGTGAAGATCCTGCCATCCGTGGAAGCAATTCCTTTCTTGCGCTGCTGCCTCTGAACAGCTCATTTTGATACCCAGCAGCTGATATTACTTTTCCTGCGTCATTTACTCTTTGGAAGCCACACTTGCATAGATCCACCTGATATTCCGTCAGCCCGTTGTATAATTTCTCGATTAAATCTTTTTTGATCCAGTCATCCGAATCTACAAAAGTGACATACTCCCCGGAAGCATATTCCAACCCCGTGTTGCGTGCCATACCCAATCCGGCGTTCTGCTTGTGGACAACCCTGAAATTTTCATATTTGTCCGCATACTCGTCACAAATCTTTCCGCTGGAATCCGGCGATCCATCGTCTACCAGTATAATCTCAAGATTCTGATAGGTTTGTGTCAATATGCTTTCCAGGCACTGTCTAAGGTATTTTTCAACCTTATAGACAGGAACAATTATACTTATCATTGCCTTGTTTTCATTCATACAGTTAACTCTTTTCTTACGGGTAACGCCTTGCCGTTTCTGTATCGGCTTCCTTTCTGTCGTACTGTTTTCTCATTTTCAGCCGATGCAGTTTCCTTTTTACTTTTGCCGCAAAACACTTCCATCCGGTCATGTCCTCAAATACATCCACCGTCTCAAACCCCGCACATTTATTATATGTGTGTAATCTTTGATAGTCTTTACTGATTGGCCCAGGTCCAAGTTCATGTATTGCATCTTCATCCAGACAGAACAAATTTTCTGTTTTTAAGAAAATGAGTTTTCCCCCATAAAGCTGTGTGCAATCCTGAACCGGTCTGTAAAGCTCTGCACCGTTTTCGATAAACTGCCCCCCCGGACGATACTTTTTCTCACTATGCTGCTTCTGAAAAAGTAATTCTAAATGTTTTGTTTCCATATCCAGCCGATAAAGCTCCGATATATTATCCCGCTCATTATACGCGATCAGATAGATCTGATCCTCCCGGACAAGTACCGTAGTATCTACCCTCATTATGCTGGATTGAATAACTTCCCTTTTCCACACAAACGGAAATTTTACCGCTTCATACAATTCCAATGTCCGCCCTTCCGATGTTTCCGGTATCATGTATATTTTCCCTTTGTAGCTAAAAACACAGGGATATGACATATGATACTCATTTTCTATAATAATCTGCGGAACGGAAAATCTTCCATCCTTCATCACCGAAACCGCGATTCTCCCTATCTGCTTCTTTCTGTCAAACCCCTCTGTAAATAAATATGTCCTGCCCTCATGGGTAAAAAGGAATGGATCGGCATACCAGAATCCCTTTGCCTCCTGGAGCATTGCCCATCCGCTTTGCTCTGCCGACCGATATAACACTTTCCACTCTCCGCCTTGAAAGTAGCCCGATAACTTAGTAATTATATTCATTCAAATACCGCTTTCTTCCTCTATAGCTCAAATCGTTACCATTTTTCTGAAACATTTTTAAATTTATTCGAGATACAGTTTTCTCAGCTTTACAGCCTCAAAATGAATATTGAATCCTTTGTCTGTAAGGCATTGCAAAGCCGCACGCCTTGTTAAGTTGGTAGATAAGGGTCTATTGATTTCTTCCGCCCATGAAGCAGCCCCATCTGATAAGTTTTTAAATACAAAACTTTCCAAACATTTCGCCTCTTCCGCCACCTCACTGGATACGATACAACGAAGCCCCGATGCCTGCGCCTCAAGCAGAGCTAAAGGCATCCCCTCCCACAGTGAGGGAAAAACAAAAACATCCATAGCCTGCAGAAAATTCTCCACATCTAATCTCATTCCGGCAAAGATAACGTCATCCTCAATGCCCAGTCTCCGACACTCTTCTTTTATCTCTGCTTCCATCGGGCCGCCGCCAACTAATATCAAGCACGCATCGTCACGGATTTTCCTTAATTCACTAAATATCTTTAATAAAAACATGTGATTTTTCGGTTCATATATTTTACCCACATGCCCAATAACAAACTTTTCTCTTATTCCCAATTGCTGCCTGAGTGTCATTCGGGTCGTTTCATCAAACCGATACTTATCTACATCTATTGCATTGCTGAGCACCAAAAAATCATCCTGCCCATATAAACATTTCCCTGCTTTCTGAGAGACGGCTACAGCTTTTGAATATGTCCTTTTTAGACCCCTACGCAATAATCTGTTAAGTAATGGATAGGATGAGCAAGTAGTATGAGTCTGTGCTATTCGAACAGAAACGTTATGTTTTTTTGCAGCTGCCATTTCAAGCATCATAGTGGAAGAATTTCCGTTTACATGAACCACATCATATCTGTTATTTTTTAAAAGATAATTCAATCTTGATAGGTAACGGAATAATTTTTTTTTACGATTTCCCAAATAGAAATATTTAGAACCGTTTTTTCCTAATTCTTCTAGCAAAATTCTATCTGGTATATTGGTGGATGCAAAATCTATTTTCAGATCAGCTTTATCCATTGCCCGATAGTAATTCATCATTACTGTCGTGAGTCCACCATATAGTACATATTCTGTTGTAATAATAATTAATATTTTTTTCATCACTATTAGAAAGTTATATTGTTATCCCTGCAATTTTTAAAACACGTTCACAATTTTTCCCATCATTGTACATGTGTATCTTGTTACATACCCTTTGGCGTTCCTTTGCATAATCATCAATACCTTGTACAATTTTGTCCATAAAACTATACAGTTCTGACTTACTATACAACTTCTCACCCGGCATATAATCCAATGGATTATCAAAAACAAACCCTCTTGTATTTCGATACTCGTCTATATCACCCAGTGCAAAACCTATAGGCCGGTCTAGCAAAAGATAATGAAGATATACCGATGAATAATCCGCAATAAGAGCGTCGGATTCTGCCAAGAGATCGTAAAGGTTCAGCCCCCGTTTCCGAAACGCGACATCACCATATATCTCAAGATTAGATAAAATTTTTTCTTGGAACCCATGTAAATCCTGAGCCCCGTGCAGCTTCACCAATAACTTTATATTTCTGTTTTTGACCGCTTCGTTCAGTTCCTCCCATTCAGAATTTTCTATAAACGGCAAAAAGGTCGGCATGAGAGAATCATTATAGCCTAAATATGACGACTGTCTAAATGTTGGAGCCCATACCACTAACTTTATTGATCCTTGTTTTTTTGTTTTTAGAGTATAAAGTCGATCTGTTTTCGGTTCTCCACATATGCAGACATTCTCCTCCGGGCATCCAAAAGCTTTCGCCATGATCGGTCTGTAAAATTCTGAGGATGCGCACACATAAGTAAAGAAAAATTCATTACCATTATGAAGATTGGAAAGCAAGCCTATTTTCTTTACCGGAATACCGTGCCACATATTAATAACTTTTTGCTTCTGTGTCGGCTTGATAGGGATTTTTCCCTCAGAATACAGCACATGTCCAGCGGTCATAAAATATATTACACCCAAAAACCTGGGGCGAAACTTTACTGCCTTATATCCTCTGCCAATCTTAATTGTTTTCTGTTCGGTTTCAGATAACATATTCTTCTGTATCTTTGTGCAACAAACAATTTTATACTTTTTATGATACTGATTACTGATCAGATAGTCATAAACAGCCTTACTGTTATCTTTCAGTGCATCATTCGCCGTATAAATCAATATTTTATTCTGGTTTTTTGGTATTATCCTGTTTATTATAGTAAAAATAGGAAAAACCCTGTTTACTAAAACAGCCTTCACCTTCACATTACGTATCATGGTCAACTACCTTTATAACTCCGTTTTTCCCCTACATACTCAACCCCATACCTATAATTACCCCCCCAAGCAGCCCGGGCACTTCCTGCAAAGCCCTTCACCCAATGCCACAGGCACTTTAGCGGATAATATTTTTTCACTAAGGCGTTCATTTTACGTCCCTGGCGCAGGTTCTGGAAAAATTTGTCCCGCTGGGGGGGGCTTCGGTGCAGGTGCTCTCAGCTGGCTGTTGCTTCTGACCGCCGTTTCCAGATTCACCGGTTCCAGCTTCAGAGCACATCTATGAACCAGATCCAGTCCCTTGGTAGTCTGGCACAGGATCAAGGAGATTCCTTTCATCATCTCCTCCTGGGGCAGCCTGCTTCCCCAGGAATCCCCCAATGTAATATCTGATACTCTCTCTAACTTTGCATAGTTACAATGGTAACAGTTTTCCGTATAGGAAAGGCCGTTTAAAAATGCTGTCATATAGCAGTCCTGTACTCCGCTCTTAGCAATTCTTTTATAACTGTCATTCTGCTCCTCAAAGACTTGAAAACGAGCCTTTTTTCTAAATTTTATATCTTCCAGATCGTCCGGCTTTATCCCATATTGCTGCAGGAACAATTCCAGCGTTCTGACAGACGGCGTCCCATGACAGATCAAATCAACGGTATACAGCTTGTCTGTATATTCCGCTCCGCAATAATTTTTTACGGCTGCGACCTGGCACGGCAGGCCGATAAACAGCACTTTTTCACCCAGCTTTAGTTTTTTCTCTATCGCTTCATAGATTCCCTGAGGGTCGCTTTTCACATACTTGGAGCCGGCAACTCTTTTCATGTCGAAAGGAGGGTTCAGAAAACGAAAGCCAAAATGCCCTTCCTCAAAAACGCAGCAGCAGACTGCCCCACCCATGCTCTGAAAAGTATGGATCAGAGCGGAGGCTGCCCCTCCTGATGCACTCCGGGCTCTGACCTCATCCTCACAGGCCCAGCCCTGATACCACTGGATGGGCTTTACGGCTTTCGGGGAACGATTACGCTGACAGGTCTTTCTGCACTGATTGCATTTTACGCACAAAGCTTCCTCGATCAAAGCGTTGAAAGCTTCCATATTTTCTTCGATTGTAATCGCGCCTTTCGTGCAGACAGACAAGCATGCCTTACATCCATCGCATAAATTTCTTTCACACACCGTTCCCATTTTATCTCCCGTTATGGACAAAACGTTTTAGATACGTCTTCGCTTTTTCTCTTTCCAATGCTATGACTTTATCTGTATGCGTATAATCCACCGCAGTATCCAGCAGATTCGCCAGCTCTTTTATATGATTCAGTTTTCTGTCAGAAAGTCCCAGGCGCAGCAGCAAATCGGACAGCTTTTCACTGTTCCCGTAGCCTTCCTCTCTCACCAGCGACACAAAATTCCGATGGGCAATTATCGAAAGGATAGTGCCATGAAAAGTATCTGTTACCACACAGTCAGCCCGCTGAAAATACGTAATTACGGTAAGCGGCGGACAGTCGATAAACCGATCGCAGCACTCCTGTACCCCCCGAGACAGAAAATCTGCAGTCTCCTTTCTCTGGCGTATGCCCTGATGGCCGCACACTCCCCTTCCGTGAACCTGCCGGAATAGCCATATAGGAGCATATAGTTCGATTCCGGGATTTCCTTAGGGATTCCGCTGCACCGGTTTAAAAAATCATAGGTCAATACCGGATCGAGATGATATTCCGGTTCCTTTCCCGTCAAAGAGCGGATAATTATCCCGCTGTTGGCATCACGAACAGAAATGGCTTGAAAATTCGCCAGCCACGGAGTTATTTTTTCTTCCAGGCCATATTGCTTTAACTTTTCTTCTGTGGTATTTCCAAAAGATGCCGCATATGTGATCACTGTTTTTGCATGCTGTCCCTCTCCGAACAGTTCGGGAGCAAATCCCACATTGGGGTTGCTCTGCAGACAGTTAAACACCTCGTCGCTTCCAATAATCAGCAGATCCAGGTCAGGCGCATAGTTTTTCTCGTCGCTGATTCCCAGATAAGGGTAATAGTTCGCAGCATAATTCTTCTTGTATTTCAGATATTGAATCTTATGCCGCCAGGGAGCCTTCATTTGAATGATTTCAATAACCTTTCTGAACTTAACGCCCCCTGTGGTTCTTCTCTCCGGAGGCGCCAAAACTTCACCTGGATGATAATCCACGAACTGCACGTCGCATCCCAAATTTTCCAGCATGCTTTTTAATCCATACGCCTGCAGAAAGGAACCGTAATTAGCGATTCTCTGCATGGACATAATTCCTGCCTTAAACATTTTTACACCATTTCCGTACTTTTTTGTGCATAGTGCTTTTTACCTTTATCCGAATCTATCCTCAAACAGCTCTTCCGCTATTTTACTAAATTTCGCGTTAAATTCCGCATTATTGCTTGTCATACCATTCTTTATCCGCCCGGCCAGATCATCATAACGATTTATTAGTTCACCCAACTGCTCTGCTTCCTCCACCAAAATAATCGAGCCCATCCTCTCCGCCACTATCCTGCAGAATTCCACCTGGTGGTTGTTGACATGTTCATTGAATTCATGTCTGCGCGGAACAACGATCGGGATTTTTCCTATCTGCAGCGGCATAATAAAACTGGAAGGGCCGCCGTGGGTTATAACGATTCTGGCCCGATCCACCAATTCCTGCATCTGCTGATAGGAGTATAGCTTCTGCCATTGACAGAATTTCGGCTCATAAGTACTGTATCCCGTCTGCATGATAACTTCTTCCCGAATCCGGCCATCTTCTTTCATCCCGTCCACACATCGAAGCAGACGGTCAAAGGGCTGCTCGTGTGTTCCCACCGTAACAAAGATCACTTTTTCTTTCTCCAAAAACTGTTTTTGCTTTTTGCCTGTCGAACTTATTCCTATTCTCTCTTTGAATACTATCAAAAAATACTTCCCAGGTTTACCGCTTTGGGGTACACCTTCTTCATTTCCTCCCACTGAACAATAAATTGATCTGTAATGGGATATACCATCTTCCCTGTCATAGTTCCAGTATTGATCCGATCAAATACCTCAATATAAATCAGTCTGGCTCCAAATAGCTTCCCCAGATAGAAAAACGGCACAGCCACAGCGGCACCGGATGAAATAATCAATTTAGGTCTTTCTTTTCTCAGCGTTTTGATGGCCAGAAGAGTATTTTTTACAAGTGCTTTCAAGCTCCGATTACTTGGATAATAACAGGAATACATCCTTTCGCCCTCCAGCAGGCTTCTGGCATCCTCCTTGTCAAATGTCACCCAGAAGCGTTCCTTATCCTGCCAGAAAGGCTTCAGCATATACAAGTGAGCAAGATGTCCTCCCGATGATCCCACCAGACATATTTTCACGATCCACACCCCACATTATCGTTTTCCCGCAATGGCTGCCATGCTGCATCGACAATACGCTTCCCCCTACATCGCCCCCCGCTTTCCAAATACCGCTCCCACGGTCTTGAACAGGATCCGGAAGTCCAGCCCCATGCTCCACTCCGTGATATACCGGGTGTCCAGCTTCACCACGTCCTCGAAGTCCGTGATCCCGCTTCGGCCGTTCACCTGCCAGAGCCCCGTGATTCCGGGACGGATCGCAAGCCTGGCCCTGTGGTGCAGCTCGTACCTCTCCCATTCGTCCACCGTGGGCGGCCTTGTCCCCACAAGGCTCATGTCCCCCTTGAGCACATTGAAGAACTGGGGGAACTCGTCCAGGCTGAAATCCCGGATGAAATTCCCGAAGCCTTTCTTTACGCTCCCGTCCGGCAGCACCCTGCTCCCGATGATCCGCGGATCCCCCTCTATCTTGAACATCAGGCCGCTCTTCACGCGGTTCTTCTCCTCCAGCTCTTTCCTCCGCTCCTCCGCGTCCGGATACATGCTGCGGAACTTATACATCTGGAAGCGCTTCCCACCCTTCCCCACCCTCTCCTGTTTAAAGAAGACGGGCCCCGGCGACAGGATACAAATCGCAGGCGCCAGGAACAGGAACAGCACGCAGGTGATCAGGCTTCCCAAAAGGCCTCCCGCGATGTCCATGCCACGCTTGATGATCTGCTGGGTAAGGGTGGCGCAATTGATGCTGTTCGTGAGCACCGTATAGCTGCCGATCCGCTCCACGAACTGTTTCTGCCCTTTATTTTCCAGGGCCTGGTAGAGCACGGTGTGCACCGTCACGCCCATCTCCAGGAACTTCTCCGTCAGCTCCCTGTATCCCGTCTCCTCCCTGGGCAGGTAGATCAGCACCTCATCGATCCAGCCCCGGCAGACACATTCCAGCACATCGTCCGCGTCGGCCGTCACCGGCACATTGGCGAGCTTCTGTCCTCTCATGTCCCGGTCCAGCACCGCCATCCCCGCCAGCCTGAACTGCTCGTAATTGTGCAGGCTGACATTTCCGGCCGCCTCCCGGGCCAGCCGGGAGACCGTGACGATCAGCAGGGAACGGCTCCCCGCCCTCTCCGATCCCATGACCCGGAGCAGATGCTTTTTCCACGCCTGCCTGCTCACATAGCCCAGCAGGAAATAGAACACTCCCATCAGGTAGATCACGAGCCTGGAATAGGTCATGCTCTCCTGGACGGAGAACAGGTAGACGATCACCACCGCCTCCAGCAGGCACACGTGCTTCACTGTCATGGCAAATTCCTTGTATAATCCCCTTTTCAGCACGTTCTTGAAGGAGCTGAACAGGATCGCCACTGCAAGGTCGCTCAGGAAGAGCACGATCGCCAGGCTCCGGTACGCCTCCTCCTCATAAAAGGAGAAGCTCCCATACCTCACCCCGTATGCCAGCACGAACGCTGCGTACAGGCACACCAGATCCAGCAATATGAAATCGAGATGTTTGAGCCACCCCTGCGCTCCCCTTTTGTACACGGCGTATCACCTCTGTATTGCCTCGGTATCTTTCTTTTTGTTTTACGATCTTTCTTTTTGTTCTACGATCTTTCTCTATGATCATCTTACGATCTTTTTATTCTACGATTTACCCCCCCGAGACGGGGGGGCAAACCGAAACCACATGTCAGGAAATAATTTTGATGAACAGGTCTCCCTGTCGATCAATCATGCATGATCAATCAATTGCTTTGTTCTTTGCTCAACGGTTCATGCCGATCTTCCTGGCTCCGACTGCTGCTGCGCCTGCCAGTGCAGCGAACATCACTGCTACTGCTGCAGGGAACGTCTCGCCGGTCTTAGGAGATACCGGTGTACCGGTCGCAGAAGCAGGTGCAGCTACAGTATCTACATAGTAGCCGTTGTCTTCCTCTTCCTCTTCGGGCTCAGTGTAAGACACCAGAATGAAAGGCGAGAACTTAGTTACGCCCTTGATGGTGATGGCGCCGTCCCCTGTAACCTCTACATCATGAACTTTCCATGCGCCGTCCACAAAGTGCAGTGCCTTATAGATCTTGCCGTCGTTTAATTTCACGACGCTGATACCTGTCAGCTTCACCTCGTTATTGGGCGGTGCACTAGTTCCGGTCAAATCAAACCTCATCACTTCTTTCGCGTTTTGGGCTTTTGCCTCTGCAGGCAATGCCGCCATAGCCTGCTCCTCTGTAGTTTTGGAATCACTGAGGTTAAATTCATTCACCGTGTAATTACTGCCTTCGGGTGCCGTCGGAAGTGCATTACCGCTAGGTGAATCTGAAGCGAACACCGTCATGCCCATCAGCATGGACAGTGTCAGCCCAAGTGCGATCATACTGGATAATTTTTTCATTTCAATCGTTCCTCCTTTCCTATTTTCATGTGGTTATATCAAGCCTTGCGGCAGGATACCTTGATAAGCTCCTGAAAGTCCTCCTCACTCTACCTCTTCATAAAAGATCTTCAGGATCAGCTCGTACAGCGCTCTCTCGTCCGGGTAGAATTCTTCATACCTCTCTCCCATCACGGTCTCGCCCTCCAGGGTGTAGATATGGTCCGTATCAAAATGGTAGTCCGCCACCTGGGTGGCAAGATAGCTCACCTCATTGACAGATATGTCCGTCACCATATATTTGTCCACGATCCGGTACAGCCCCACCGGCAGCGTCAGGTTCGCCTTTACCGATGCCATCACCGTCTCCGCATAGATCGAGATGTACTGCTTCTGCCGCTCCAGCCTCCTGCGGGCGCTCTCCGCCTTCGTAGTGTCACGGTTGTGCAGGTAATAGTAGGCGTCCATCCCTCTTAAGAGCACCTCGTCCCCCTCCTTGATGTCCGTCCGCGGCACGTCCTCCAGCGCTGTCAGCCTCACTCCGCCCACCGCATCGTTGATCTGCGGTATGGCTCCCATGTTTATGGCGCAGTAGCCGTTGATCGGCAGTCCATAGAAGAGCTTCGACACTGCTTCCCGGCTCCTCTCACAGCTGACCTGGGCCCCGTCCCCGTACCCGTGCTGCAGGCACAGCTGTAAGGTAACGGTGTTCAGATAATCTCCCAGCCAGTTGTACACGTCCACATCTGTCATAGTGTCACGGTTCACCCCGATCACGGAGATTTCCTTTTTATGCGGATCCAGCACCAGCAGGAAGATGGCGTCCGACTGTCCGCCGTCCAGCTGGTCCTCTACAGGCCCTACCTCCTCCATCTTGTCTATCCCCAGGAAGAGGAATGTCATAATGTCCTTATTGTAACGGTAATGCACGCCCTGATAGCGCACGTCCCCCTCCTGCCAGCCATTTAAGTCGATGATCCCCCCGTCTGTCAGGGCGGACTGGGACAGCAAGGGGACCGCTCCCCTGTTCTCCTGCGCCAGGCTGTTCTTTCCGGACAGCTGCATGATCAGGAAGACCATCGCGCACGCAAAGATGAGACCCGCCGCTCCCAGGGCGGCCCGCACCAGGATCCGCCAGCCCCTTAAGTCACTCCGCTTCATTTAACAGCACCCCCTGCACCAGATAGCGCCTTTCAGGCTTATTGGAGACACAGGTGGAGAGCGTGAGGATCCTGTCGTTCCTCGTCACCTCAACGTCCTCCGCGATGTTGTCGTTCATTCCCCGGCTCTCAAAGATCCCCTCCAGATACCTTTCATAGCTGTCCCCGTCGGAAAAATCACAGCTGTACAGGATATGCTCATTGCTGGTCTGATGCGCCGCGAAGACCCGGTAGACCAGGAGGCCCTCCTCCGTGTAGACGTATATGTAAGGGTGCTCCGAAAAGTACTCGCTGTCCTCGAACTTGTGGAGATCGGCGAACATGCTCCCGTTCTTCATGTTGTGCCCGTACATCACCGTGTTGGGGTCGGAAAAATCCTTCCTGTTATAGTTCTCCGTATAGATGCAGCCGGGGTAGCCCTTGCTCCCGTCAATGTTGTAGTTCAGGTAATAGCTGTTGTCCGTAGGGTGCTGCAGCACGGGATAGTCGATGCTGCTGTCGGGTATATAGAGCCACGCGTATATGTCCGGGTTCGTCTCCTCCTGCAGAGCTTTCACATCCACTTCCTTTTCAGGGATAGGGACGCCCATGTCCTGCAGCTTTTGTATCGGATCCACAGGGTCCACAGTGGGCTCCGGCGTCTCCGGGACCGGCCCTTCGCTGTGGCCCTCCCCGCTCTCCCAGGTGCTCTCCGCCAGCTCCGCGAACTTATCCTCCGCCCGCTGCCTCCTGTATGTCTGCACTCCCCAGGACGCTCCGGCGATCACCGCCGCGCAGAGCAGCACGAGGATCAGTATGGCCTTTGTCCGCTCGCTGCGGCGGCGTGTATGTCTTTGCGGCTCTCTGTTCATCATACGGCTCTCCTCCCGGTTTTACGTTCTTTGTTTCTTTTCCTAGCTTTGTTTTACATACATAATGAATCGTTCTATATTTTAGCCCATTTTGTTCTAAGCGTCAAGAGAAAAATTAGGACAAA